>NZ_AJRH01000280.1:0-24672 GCF_000297015.1 Streptococcus sp. GMD6S
ATGGGTGTAGTTCATGAGCCGTGTCTCCTGAGCGCTAAATTCGCTCAGATGACAGAAGAGAAAGTTTTTACAGAAAGACTCTAAGTCACGTAGAGCAGGAAAAGAGATTCGCAAGTAGTCAATCCGAGCACGCAAACTTTGCTTTTCATGATCTCTATGAAAGCCTAGTTTGGCTTTTAGGTCACGGAACTTTTCAATGCTCAATCCTCTTTCGCCAGCTTCGTAGGAGCGATAGGTTCTAGTAGGTAGGTCAACCGCTTCTGCAAATTGTTTTTGGCTCATGCCTGTTTCTTGACGAAATTTCTTAAGATTGAATGGGCTGATTTTATCCATTCATGGGGACACCTCCTTTTTTATGAGTGACACACTTTTTTTGCCAAAGTGACACACTTTCTAAAATTCGCAATCCCAACTCTTACAAGGAATGAGGAGGGTTGGACTTTGCCATTTTGCCAAATGTAACCCCCCTATTAGAAATCGGGGGTTTCATCATCAGAAACTAGGAACTTCGGGCTACGGTCTGCGCCTGACTTGCCGTCAGGCTTGCCCTTGTCCTTGTCCTAGTTCCTGATGACTAAGCACCATCTGAACGGCTTTGGCATAAGATCTTCGTCCGCCCTCTTCAAAGCAGAGAAGAGTTTCAAGAAGGAGTTCTTCTTGAAGAGGAGTCACCAAAATAGCCGAGTCAGAACGGCCAAAATCTATTCCTTGTTCTTCTAAGAGATAGATAATCTTTCGAAGCGTTGCGACTTTTAGTTCCTGCTCTTCCGCAAAATCTTTTAGAGGTCGTTGGTTGACATGGTTTTCTACCTGTTCTACCTCCTCTATTAGTTCTTTTGTTGGGACTAGTGAGTTATAGTCTTTAAAGACAGAAAACTCTTCTCCTTCAAATTCTAAAATGGGAATTTGCGAGTAGGCTTCATAGAAAGAAAAGCCCCGGTCCAATGGTACATAAGGAGAGAAAAATTCACCAGCCAAGTCTCCGTTGTTTGCGATATAGCCCCGCCCCTTTATCTTAATACCATTAATTTTATCCAGTTTTTTAAACTCTTTGGTTTTATTGGCATCACCAAACATCATGTCATAGCCTGTTGATTCTAAATGACCGACTGAGAGGCGCTTCATAAAGTTATCCCGAAGAGCAGTTTTGACAAACTCCCCATCAGGACGTTGCATGGCAAAAATCACATAAACCCCAGCTTGACGGCCTTCTAGGACTAGTTGAGTAAGGTATTCGGTGACTTCTGCTTGTAGGCTATAATCACGTTCGATTTTAGCGATAAGTGCTGCCCATTCATCTACCAGAATGAATTTAGGCTTCATCCCGTAATAAGTGAAATTCTTCCCAGCTTGAAACTTGGGAGAGGTAGACATGAGTTCATAGCGTTTTTCCATGAACTCCACGTTTTCCCTAAAGCACTGGATAATATCTTCCTTACTGGTAAAGACTCGACCATGAAAGACAGGAATTTTTTTCAAACCAGATAGGTCAGAATTTTTCGGATCGCAAATATCTATGAAACCAATCTTAGCAAGAGCATAGATGATTGACATGAGAAGAATCGTCTTCCCTCCTCCTGTCCCTCCACCAATCAGTAAGTGTGGTTCTTCGATGAAGTCCCAAACAACATCTTTCATAAGTTGGAGTTTTGACCCGTCAACCACTACTTGGTCGATCCCAATACGGCTATCAATACGATTGATGGCGATATCGTACTTAATAAAACGTTTATCAAAGGTTTTATTTCGAAAGTCACCATTAAACATGACTTCAAGTGTTGCCCCAAGATTGAGAAATCGATCTTGAAACTTATTGCCTTCTAAGATAAAACTGACTTCCAAACTATAACGAGATTGTTTAAGATAGACTTGAGGAAGCCTGATTTTCTCTATCGTCCTTTTCTCTCGTTTGACTTTCTTGACTAGATAGAGGTTGTTTTCTAAGAGAAAACGAGAGAGAATTCGCAAGTTATTGAGTTTTTGAAAAGCGAGTAGTTTCTCGTAGCAAATCCAATTCAGGATTTGAGAGATAAGAGCGGATAGTAAGGCAAAGGCAACTAAGTAGTAGGTTTTGGGAAAGGGTTGGGCTTGTAGTTCCAAGTGATGTTGATAGCCGTAGTAAGCTAAGGCAAATAAAAAAGGCGACCACAAGATAAACCAAGTGATTGCCTTGATATGTCGATGATAGACTTGAACTCTTTGTCCACGGTAGGTAAAGAGTTTCATATGTCACCTCCTAGTTTTCTTTCTTGTTTTCTACGGGTTTAGAGTCTTTAGGACTTGCCCCTTTTTTCTTAATCTTAGAAGCAAAGAGCTTGTAGATATCGTTGCGGTTAACGTGAGTATGGGTTACGACGATGTCTTCTAGCTCCACTTCCTCACGGTATTTGAGTCCCAAGTCTTCGATTTCAGACTCCGCCATATCGGCAATAGTGAAAAAGAGGGTTTCGTGTTGGACTGAAGAATGAATTCCTACCACAACACCCCGAATTTCCCCCGTATTAACCTGAACGTAGGAGCCGTCAGGATTGCGTTGGGAACGGTCAATTTCATAGATGGTATCTGTTCCTTCAATACCTCGGAAGGTAAGTTTTCCAAAGACTTGAGGGATATTTAGACCTTCTGAGATTACCCGATAGGTTTTGTCTGCAATTTGAAGTTTTTCTCCGTAGTTTAATCCAATTTTAGCCATGTATGTTTTCTCCTATTCTTTTTTATTTTTTCAAAACCAATTTTTCAGCAAATACATTGAGCGCTGGGGCAACGGAATTTCCGTTTAGGGAAGTGTCTGCAAGGAAAATTGGATTGACCACTTCAACTAGAGCATCTTCTGGAAAGACAGTAGCAGAAGCTGGTGTAATCACGTGGAAGGCTCCGTGTTGTTCATTGTTTAGCACGTGGCGTTGATATTTGCCTTCTTTTCCGAAGACATAGCGTGGGGCATTTCCCAATTTTTCGTAGTAAGCAGTACCGATAAATTCTGGTAGCATGACAAGTGTTTCTGGAATCATAAGTATTTCCTTTCTGAGTGTAAAATAAAAAGAGTTAAGCTAGTTGCTTCACTCGTGAGTAATAATGAGTAAAAAGTTTTCGTTTAAACATTCTGCTATAAAATTGTACTTCACCTTGAGAAAAGCCAGTAAGCAGTGATTGGTTGGCAAGTTTATCTAAATCCTTCTGGGCTTGATGATAGAGTTGTCCCTGGAGTTGTTCAGATGTAGAAAAGATATCATAGGTGAAAATGTAGTTTTTATAAATTCGTTCACATTGTTGTGCGAAAAAAGTTAGTCATATGTTCTCCTTTATTGTAAAAGTAAAAAGCTACTAAGAAAATGGACTTAGTAGCTAGAGTAAATCTATCTAGTAAATTAGATAGACAGCAGTAGAGAAAAGTTATTTGGTTGAAGGATTCTTCCTTCACGGTGGCAACGTTTAGCAAGGTGCATTGCATGAATTACCATCGCTTTCCCAGCCAATCTCATCAGGTAGTCATTGTCATACCCTTAAGATTCTCTTACGCCTTTTGGCGAAGCCAGTTCACTTTACTATTCGGAAAAGTGCGAAAGTCCGAAATGCGTGGAAGTCCACAAAAATGTTTTAAATCTTCACTTCAACCATCAAACAGACTTGACTTTTCTTTCCAAAACGTTTACAATAAAGGTACGAAGTTTAGTGTAGTTTTGGCAATCAGTCCTCTGGTTGTCAGACGCACTTTTTATTTAATTTTCAAAGATCGTGATGCTAGAAGTTAGCATTATTATTTTTAAAACCAATATAACTATCGGCTATATTTATATTATATAACCATTGGTTATATTTGTCAAGAGGTTTTTGGAAAAATTTTTAAAATTTTTAGAGGCTTAAAAATGGACTTTTCGGAACGCTTAAAAGAACTAAGAAAAAAGGCAAGCTTTACTCAAGTTGAAGTTGCCGAAAAACTGGGAATTTCGCAACCTGCTTACGCTTCATGGGAACGTGGAGTAAAAAAACCAACACAGGAGAATCTCGTTAAAATTGCACAAGTTTTAAATGTGTCCGTTGATTATCTGGTTGGGAACTTAGACGAAGAATCAGATGAATTAGACAATATTGAATTACTTTTCCGTATGAACTCAAAAGGACTGACCGAAGAAGAAAAGGAAATTTTTAAAAAAGAGTTGATTGAGTTTATGGAAGAACGGAAGCAAGCCTTTAAAAAAGGTGACTTGCTTTAAGTGAAGCTTCGACAAGCTATGAGGTTAAAAATATGATAGATTTTTTTGAAAAATATCCTTTTATACGTAAGACATGGAAGAAAGATTTTCCTCTAACTGATAAGGATTTTAGTTCTCTAGGAGATGGTATTTATTATGCTTTTGATCATTGGAACGATTATGGCTATAGAACATTGTATGCATTGACAGCAAAAATTGAAGGTGAAATTTACGATTTTGGTAGTCTTAAAATATCATTCATTCCTTACCAGCATGAAAAGGAAATAGACTTACAATCGATTCTTGTTCAAGATGAAGGATATAATCTGATTTCACTTGGAGATAAAGAGTATTATGAATTTTTAAATAATTTTCTATCCTCACCTGAAAAAGATGAGTATTTCAAAAAAATGGGGGATATTGCTTATGATTTAAATAGACTAGATGAGTCAATTAAGCATGATTCAATTTATCATCCCATAGAGGACTATTATTTATTGAAGCATTCTTTTTTACGTAGTGTTTCTTTAAGTGAAATCAGAAATCAGTTGCATAGATTGAGTATGGGTGGAAAATATATCGATGAATATCAAATTAGTATTGTCGATAAAAATGAAAACAATGTTTTAGAATTTAGCAAGAATCCACATTCATTAGAATATTTTCCAGATACTTTATATGCAATTGTAGGGAATAATGGAGCTGGGAAAACCTATTTTATAAAAAATTTGATTGATCTTTATATTAAAAAAAATAGTGATTTATTTAATAATATTACTTCTAATATAAATCAATTTGAGTCAATTGTATTAATTTCATATAGTCCTTTTGATACTGGAATTATAAAGAAAGATAGCGAAAATTATAAATTCATTGGAATCGATTTCAATAAGACGACTAGTTTAGAGGATTATATTACTAAGGAAATAAAAACACTTTTTACGGAGGCAACAACCCCCAAAAATGAAAGTAGAACTAAAAAAATTATAGATAAATTTTCCTTTGATCCGTTGTTTATTCGAATTCTTCCATTGATTGAAGAGAGAAATTTATCAGAAGAAATAATTAATGAATTAAGTTCTGGTCAAAAAATAGTTTTACTGAGTTTATTGAATTTGATTATTAAGGTCTTTGAAAAAACACTTGTAATTATTGACGAACCTGAACTATTCTTACACCCTCCACTTTTAAAGGCGTATATTAGGGCAGTAGAAGAAATTGTTGAGGAAGGAAATGGTGTTTGTTTATTAGCAACCCACTCTGCAATCGTACTTCAGGAAATACCTAATACAAATATCAGGAAGTTAAAATATGATTTTGATAGACATAGGGGTAGTATAGTGAAACTATCAAGTAAAACTTATGGAGAAAGTGTTAGCTTTATTAATGATACTATTTTTGGTACTGACTTAAGAAATACAGGTTTCTATAAAGTATTACAAGATAAAATAGATGAAGAACAAATTTCAGATAGTTTTGAAGCCGCTTTGGGCAGTGAAGCAAGAATTATATTACGGCTATCGAAGGAATTAAAAACAAATGAAGAAGATTGACGAACCGGATTTTAAAGTTTCTGATGTATGTGATACTGCAATCACTGATTCTTCAAATAAGGAAGATCAGAACATCAAGGATGTTTTCACACAAGTAGATTCAGCAGAGTGGAAAGCACAGCTAGAGTTGTATGAGGGAATCTATCTTGACAATAGACATCAATTGTATACTATGGAAGAGATGGACGATGCATATGGTATAACTGTTAAACAAATGGAAGGTATTTTCAATTATTGTATGAAGGATAGTCATGGTTATAAGGATAGACTATATTCTCTGACTCCAGATAGATGTCCTATTTGTGATAAGCGGTGGGGATTTAATGATAAAAATTTAGATCATGTTTTACCAAAGTCTAAATTTCCTCAATTTGCTATAACTCCCTGTAATCTTGTTACAACTTGCTGGACCTGTAATAAGCGAAAACGTCATGGATATGGTAAAGATGAATCGACAGGTGTTTTTAATGCGTATTTTCATGGAGTTTCTTTAGCAAAGTATATAAAATGTTATATATATGCATCTAGGGGGGATATCGTGGTAAATGTTCATTTAACATCTTTTGATGAATCTGAAATACAAGATGAGAATCAATATCTAAGACTAAAGTATTGGTTTGAACGATTATATAATCTAGATCAGATGTATAAGATTAACGTCGGAAATAATATTTTAAAGTTAATCGATGAATTTGCTAGGAGTGATATATCAGAACGTTTAATCTCAGAAGAATTTTTACGTAAGGACTTTCAAACGAACTATGATGAATATAATAGATTTGATTTTTCAGATGGTTTGATATCAGATGAATTTTTGATATTTATAATGTATGATTCGTTAGCAAATAAATCTCCGAATGAATTGATATCCATAATTAAGGAAAAGATTCTTGCTAGAAGATCAGAGATTGATTCTGCTAAGTTTGAGGATATATTTTAGAATTTTCAGTAGACAATTGTCTACTTTTTTTGTATAATAAACTCAACCATTCTGGTTTAGTTTGTCAGATGTTGAGATTTAAAGGAGGTGTTATTCATTGGATGAATTATATTTACGAGTAAGTGAAATCACAAAACAAACCCTCTACTTTTTTATGAAAAAGGAGGAAATTTCGATTCTGAATTATCACTTTCACTATTATTTTGCTTATTGCATTCATGAGAATAACATTCAAGTCATCAGTCACCACTTTTCAAATCATAAAATTGAAGGTTTGACAGTTATTGATAAACTAGGGACGAGTTTTTCCTATGAGCAAGACAATCCAGTGACCAAGCGTCACTTTACCTTGTGTCATGAATTAGGCCACTTTATCTTGAAACACGATGGTTCTTATTTTACAGAATCAGTGGATAATCAGGAATCTATTATAGAGAGAGAAGCCAATGTATTTTCAGCTATTGTTCTGATGCCTGATATTGTGCTATTATCCAAGATTTACTACTCTTGCGATTCTTTCCAAAAGATCAAAGAGGATCTAGAAGTTTCAAAGCAGGCACTTTATTTTCGGCTGATTGACTTGTTGAGAGTTTATCAAGTGGATACTGAATCAGCCATCAAGCAGGCAGTAGATGAATACCTAGACGGTCAAAACGCCTCCCTTCACCATTACTTTCATAAGCTGAAAAAAATATTGATTGAAGAGTTCAATCAATATCAACCCTCGCTTATAGCACGGCTAAAGAAGAGATTGAAACAAACCAATTTCGTGACGAGTCAAGAACTACCAGAATTGCTTGACCAGACACGATGGGATGAAATCAGGAAGATAAAGTATTTTAAAGTGTGGCTTGTTTACAATAAGGGAAAATCTTTAGCTTACGTGTGGGATAGCAACAAACTATCAGAGACAGAAGCTAGAAGAAAGGCAAATTTAGAATTATTAGTCATGTGAGGAGAAACATGTATCAACCAGAAAAATTAAAAGCTCGGAGGAAAGAGCTAAAACTAACACAAAAAGATATTGCAGATAAGCTAGGAATTAGCTATCAAGCCTATTCTGCTTGGGAACGTGGAGTCAAAGAACCTTCTACTGAGAAAGTGGCATTATTAGAGAAACTTTTGAACGTCCCCAAAGGCTATTTCACTGAGATAGAGATTGTCAGACTCTATAATGTCCTCTCACCCAATGGAAAAGAACAAGTTGTGTCTTATGCTCGTGACTTAGTTACAGAAGAACAGAATAAGAAGGTGGTCCCTATTGCTGAACCACGTTATGAATATCGGGTCTATGAAGAAATGTCTGCTGGTCTTGGAGCCACTATCTATGGAGAAAAAGAATACGATACGGTCTACTATAATGAGGAGTTAGGACATGATTTCGCCTCTTGGGTTTCAGGGGACTCTATGGATCCTAAATACCCGAATGGATCCGTTGCCCTTATTCGTGAGACAGGCTTTGATTATAATGGGGCAGTTTATGCAGTTGTTTGGAATGAGCAGACCTATATCAAGCGTGTCTACTTGGAAGAAGACGGCTTACGCCTCGTTTCCATCAATAAAAAATACAAAGACAAATTTGCTCCTTATGACGATGATCCTCGGATTGTCGGAAAAATTGTCGGAAACTTTATGCCTCTGGAGGACTAGGTTATGGGAATCATTGACTATTCAAAAGAGCCTGTCAGTGATATTGCCTTTATTGATATGAAATCCTTCTATGCAAGCGTTGAGTGTGTGGATCGAGGGCTTCATCCTCTTAAAACCTCCCTCTGCGTGATGAGTCGAGCGGATAATTCTGCTGGATTAATATTGGCATCATCACCTATGTTTAAGAAAGTATTTGGAAAAAAGAATGTTGGTCGGGCTTATGATTTACCTTTTGACGTTAAAACCAGAAAATTTTCTTTCTATAATGCAAAAAAACAGGGACTTCCAACGGATCCAGACTTTGTACGCTATATTGAGGAATGGGCGAAGACCACCTTTATCGTTCCACCTCGAATGGACAAGTACATTGAGGTTAATATGGAAATACAACGAGTTTTCAAAGATTACGGTAGCCCCAATGAAATATACCCTTATTCAATTGATGAGGGATTTATTGACCTAACGACTTCTCTTAACTACTTTGTTAGCGATCAGACCATATCCCGAAAAGATAAATTGGATATGATTTCTGCTAAGATTCAAAAGGATATTTGGCGAAAGACAGGTATTTACTCAACTGTGGGTATGTCAAATAGTAATCCCTTGCTTGCTAAGCTAGCCCTAGACAATGAAGCTAAGAAAATGCCCACCATGCGTGCTAATTGGTCTTATGAAGACGTAGAAAGCAAGGTTTGGGCAATTCCTAATATGACGGATTTTTGGGGGATTGGTCATCGTATGGAAAAGAGATTAAATGACCTGGGAATCTTTTCTGTTAAGGAACTTGCTAATAGTAATCCCGACTTACTAAAAAAGTCTTTGGGAGTAGTAGGGCTACGTCTCTGGTTTTACGCAAATGGAGTAGATGAAAGCAATGTTAATAATCCATATAAACCAAAGAGCACTGGACTAGGTAACTCCCAAGTCTTACCAAGAGATTATGTCAAGCAACGGGATATTGAGATTGTTCTTCGAGAGATGGCAGAACAGGTTGCTATTCGTCTTAGACGAGCAGGTAAGAAAACAACTGTCGTCTCTGTTCATGTAGGCTATTCCAAACAGGAAAATAAAAAATCAATTAACACACAAAAAAAGATTGAACCAACTAATCATACGGACACGCTAACTAATGTAGTTTTACAGTTATTTCATCAGAAATACAGTTCAGGTGCTGTAAGGAACATTGCCGTTAACTATTCGGGTTTGGTGGATGAATCGTTTGGACTCATTTCTTTATTTGATGATGTTGAAAAAATAGAAAAAGAAGAAAGGCTCCAATCAGCGATTGACAGCATACGAGATCAGTTTGGGTTCACTTCACTTTTAAAAGCCAATGCGCTTGAGTCAGCATCAAGAAGCATCGCTAGAAGTAAACTAATTGGAGGTCATTCTGCTGGTGGACTAGATGGTTTAAAATGATTGATCGTTCCTATTTACCCTATCAGTCAGCCCGAGAATATCAAGACTCAGGTATGCAAAAATGGATGGGCTTCTTTTTATCTGAACATACCACGTCACTAGGAGAAGAAAAATATCGTGTCGATCTAACCAGTGACTTGAACAGAACAGAAAAACTATTATTACTTTCTCAGCTCTATGTTGGGAATTTAAAGGGGCGCTTTATAGTCAAACAAAAAGCTAAAAAAACAACCTTAATTGGGGAGGTGGGGGAAATTGCAGTAAAGGCAATATCCATCAAAACACTTGAAGGATGCCAACTGATTGAAGTGGAAGACATCCTGGACATTCAACTATTAGAAGAGGTTGTCTATGAGTAGAAAAGAACTTTATGAAAATAAATTGCAGATGGATTACTTCTCAGAAGGCTATATCCGATTCGAAGAAGACTTCCAAAAATATTCAGCGATGAATGTGCCTTTGACCTTCTTAATTGATGACATCCTAAGAACAATGGCAATGAATCAGAAAAACTACTTCAAACTTAATAAAGAGAATTCTAAAGATGGATGGAACCATTATTTTTACTTCCGAATAGAAAGTGGACAAGATAGTAACTTAATCAGAAAATATTGGTATATAGGTTCAAAATAGCATTACTATGCAGTTAATGCTATTTTTTTGAACTTTAAAAGGTTATAATAGTTCTAACTATGATCAGCTATGGGGCATTTAGTTAAGTACTGACATACTTAAACAATCCTATAGGTCTCTTGGCATACAGGAGAAGCGTATGACTTTTGAAGCACTAATTGCACAAATTGATGAATTAGCGGAAACACAACTTGGTCGCGGGACCTATTTTGAATATCTAGTACGTGCATGTTTAAAGAATGAACCAACCTACAAGAATGAATTCATAGGTGTTTGGATGTTGGCTGATGTCCCAGATAGCTATAGAATTCCTAAAATCGATATAGGCGTAGACTTAGTGGCGAAGAAGCATACTGGTGAACTGGAGCTATTCAGACTAAATTTTATAATCATAGTAACCAAAAGTCAGACATTGATTCCTTCCTCGGTGAACTTGGTCAATAGTCTACGAAGTTTGAAGTGGAGGAGTAGTTTTGGAGATATTACATGACTTAATTGTTAATCTAATTGTTGCGGTTATTACTTTTCTTGTATCGACAATATTTAATAATAGACGTAGAATTAAAATATGGTCTCAATCTCTTATTCGATGGAACAAAGATATAAGATTGAGTTGTGCTTACCTATTTCAAATTAAACAGACTAATGGCCGCTATTTGCTGATAAAAGGGAGAAGAATAGACCAATATCAACCTATAGGAGGTGTTTATAAATATCATGATTCCTTCAAAGGGCTAAAAGAAGAATTAGAGTTGAAAGATGAATCTGAGACTCGATTTTATGAAGGTGGAGATCTAAGATTAATAACAAAAGGGAAGCACCTTGTACAGTTTATTAACTGGTTTGATACGAGAAAAAATAGGGAAGTAACTGTAATTAGAGAGCTTATTGAAGAATTAGAACCTGCTGGAATTTCTATAGAGGACCTAGTAACAAAGTCGCAAGTTGAATATCTAAAAACTGTCAAAGAACCAATCATGTTTTCAACTTACTTTCAAATGGATGAATTAAAAATATTTGACATTTTTGAAGCAAGAATACCTACAGAAATATTAGACAAAGTATTAGAAAATGATGATTATTTTCTAATAGAGGCTGAGGATATAGAAAAAAATTGTTTTGCTAAAGACGGACTTTCTAAAAAGATTTCTGCAACCTCGAAGTATATTGTTTAGGAGGAAGATACTTTGACAGATATTACTATCTCAAAAGAGATTAAATCAATTATGGAAGAATTGGATGTTTCGTATTCGAAATATGAAATAGCTACTAATAGGTACAATTCTATTGCTAACTATATCAAAAATTCAGAACTTAGCAAAAATAGCCCAGATATATACTTGCAAGGATCGTTTAAATTGGGAACAGCCATCAAGCCATTAACAGAAGATGGAGCTTTTGATATTGATATAGTTTGCAACTTCACAAAGTTAAGAAGAAACGACCAATCTCAATATTCTTTGAAAAATAATCTTGGGGAAATTGTTAAGAGTTACGCTAAGGCTCAGTCAATGTCCAGTGGGCCAGAGGAAAGCAAACGCTGCTGGACATTAAAATATGTTGATGAAAGCAATTTTCATATAGACATACTGCCGTCAGTCCCTTTAAACGAAAAAAATGATGGGTTTATAGCAATCACGGATAAAACTCATGAAAACTATTTTGAAATTACTTCTAATTGGGAGACAAGTAACCCAAAAGAGTACGCTAAGTGGTTTAGAGATCTTTCAAAGTTCGCTATCTATCATAAAGAAGTTGCTAAAAGATTTTCTGCATCTATTGAAAAAGTTCCTGAATATAGAGTTAGAACTCCCTTGCAAAGGATTGTTCAAATCTTGAAAAGACATGCTGAGGTTTGTTTTGAAAAAGATATTGAATATAAACCAAGTTCTATAATCATCACGACATTAGCAGCAAAGCAATATCAGGCTGCCAGTACAATTTATAGTGATTTTTTAGATATTATAAACTATGTTATTGAACACTTGAAGGATGCTATTGATTTTAGAGATGGAAAACCTTGTGTATATAATCCTGTAAATAAGGACGAAGTTCTATCTAATAAATGGGATAAAGATAGTAGCTATTTTGAAGCATTTGAAAAATGGTTGGAACAACTTAAATTAGATTTTAATGTAGGAAATTATAATTTATCTTATTTAGATAAAATAAAATTTATAAGGACTAGCTTATTTAAGAATAGTGGAGAACAATTCCCAATTGTTAATGTCAATTCTATAAGTCATCATCAAAATTCAAAATGGAAAGAGTTTTTGATAGAAGATGTATCAATAAAGGCAAGTTATCTATATAAAGGATTTAGGTGGAAAAAGATTGAAAGCGGAACAAAATTGAATAAACATGGTAGTCTTAAATTTGAAGTACAGGCTAATAGTATACTAGGGTATGAGATTTGGTGGCAAGTGACAAATACAGGCAGGGAAGCTGAATTAGCAAATTCTTTACGAGGTGGATTTTACAATTCTGAGTTAGTAGAAGGTAAAAGAGTTAGAAAAGAAAGTACTCTTTACACTGGTAGACATTATGTAGAAGCATATCTAGTCAAGAATGGAATTTGTTATGGGAAAAGTATTCCGTTTGAGATTATTATAACCGATAAATTTTCAATGGATTTTGCACATTGACGGAGATTAACCGGTAAGCTGTTTATTTGATATTTCCCTTCCTTCAATCAAACTCATTCTAAATTTTTGAATGAAAAAGATGTCGGACTTTGTTGATAATCGAGATAAAGCTAATCTAAAATTACTTGAAACCCAGACTTGTGAAAATGGATTTTACAAAAAGTATGAACTAGAATTTAGTGAAATATGTTTCAAAACACTTCCTCCCTATCCAAGTTCGGATAGGGTTTTTCATCGTTTATAACTCGTTTTAGTATCTCGACACTTTCCATCAGATGGAAGATGTCAATTTTTCTTCTACGATCATCAGCATTTTTTTCTATATTCTCGCAATGTCGTTTGATATGCCATAAGGATTTTTGAATGTTATCTTCTTTTAAATTTTTCATACTCCTATCTTATCAGATAAACGTTCAAAAATAATGTTTATTTCCTCAAATGATCAAAATATAGTCTGAAAAGCACTAAAAAATAAATAAAGAGAAATCTTTGACCTTATTTTTAGAGAGATAACAAAAACGCTTCAAAATTAAAGCGTTTTTGTTGTATAAAGACTAACGAATAGCTTGAAAATTTTACTTATTGTTGTATTTCTTCAAGGCATTTTTATATGCTTCACTGTCCTTTTTGTAATAGTCTTGTTTCGTTCCTGAAATATCGACAGTGAACACGCCATCTTCAAAGGTGTAGCTCTCTTTTCGACTAATGATATTTGAGCCCGTCAATTCGATTGTTGAATTATCTTTATCAATTGTAAAAGCATCAGCCTCTCCTTTATTGATAGTTCCTTTGTTACCTGAAATGGTAAAAGCGACTTCATTTCTACTCTCGTTTATCCAATAGTATTCACCATCTAAAGAATTACTTGATTGGTTGGAACATGCAATTAATAAAATTGCAGATAGAGACACTAAAAGTAATGTGATAAATCTTTTCATTTGCTTAACTCCTTTTCTTGTATTATATCAAAGAAATATTACAGATGTAATACAGTAATTTTTTAAGGTTGGTTTACTTCTTTCGGGAAAATAGTTATTTTTCGGAAAAAAATATTTATAGTTGATACCGTGTATTATGGTATAATCGATATGTAAGCGTTTTATCAAAAGGTAAAACTAAACGATTTTGACGATTATAAATTTTATTAATTCTTAGTTTATGAGGTTGATTATGGCAGATGAAAATATATTTGTAATGGCTGGGGGAACAGGACTATCTTCCCCCTTCCTCAATACGATTGAAAATAAAATATCAAAAGATGTTATTATTTCAGCATTAAAAGAAGAGAATAAAGATTTAGAAGATATTACTGAAAGTGAAGAAGAGTCATTCTCTATCTGGGGATATAGCGAATTTGATAATAATTTAAAAAATAACCCTCCACAAAAGGGTGACATTGTGTTTATTACAAGTAATAACGCAGCAATATATATAGCAACAATTTTAGAAGTTTCTGAGTCTAATGTTTTAAATTACATTTGGGCAGGAAGACAGAGTTGGAAGTACAAACTTATATTCGAAAATGTAATTCGGATATTTATCCCTTATCCTAAAAGTGGAAAAAAAGAAAAGTGGTTTGAGGAACATTCTTTTTCTCCAGGCGTATCTAATATTAAGAAAGTTATAGAGTGTTATAAAAATGGTATAGGCTTTAGACGAATTATTGATTTGGATGATAAAATAGGACCTATTCAAGGTGCTTTAAAACTTGGAATAAGTAAAGATAAAGTCTTAGGAAACTTTTCTGAATATTGTATTAAAACTAATTTTGAATGTATAGTGAAGGAGATTTAAAATGAATTCAGATTATAAGATCCCTATAAAATTTAGTCTTAAAAATGTTGGTGGCAGTTTTAATTACTATGATAAAATTGATTCACTACATTGTATTGTTGGGGAAAACGGTGTAGGGAAAACAAGATTGTTAAATTCTATAATTGAGAAAAATAGTAGTAATTTTCTAGATATATCGTATGAGAGTGGGACTGATGAAGGTAAATATTCTGTTGTAAAATTTTCTGCTTCGGTAGAGTTGGGAGACTCAAAAAAATTGAGAGATTATTCTTTTGATGTTTCAACCTCAGCGATGTTAAGAAAAATGAATCTAATATATTTAAATAGAGAGGATTCAATTAATCAAGTTAAAGTAATAATTGAAGATTTTAAAAAAGAAAAGTCACATAATAAAGATAGTGGGAAATTAAATGATCTAATTAAGTTTTCTAATAAAAGACTATGTATAAAATTAACTCCAGCTGGCGAAGGAATACATAAATACAAAAAATCTTATTTTAGCGGAGACCCATTAAAAAAATATTTAAATAAAAGTTTAAAAAGAGTAGAAAAGATTTTAGAAAAAAATTTTCAAGATAGGAATTCGAGGATTATAACAAATATTTTAATTATGAAATTTTTTTCAGTCCTTACGAATGAGATTATAGAAATTGGAATGACTCTTAGTGATAAGAGAATGGAGAAATTATATAGTTCTAAGGTTTTGTTAAGAAATATAACTTGAACTTTGATGAAAAAATCCCTACAGAAAAGATCAAACAATTTTTTGAAGACTTTGTAGAGAGCATTGGAGAGGATATAATTCGTAAACATTTAAAACTACAAATAAGAAATGCAAATTGGAGTGAAGAAGTTGATCAAATTTCAAAATATGAACAACAAATAAAATGGTATCAAGATCAAATAAAAAAAATTCAAGAAGGAAAAAATGATAAGAATAACGACATTATATAGCGAAAGGGAATTGGAAAGATATTATGACTATATTTTAAGTCAAAACTCTAGAATTCTTGCCCCAAATGGTATAGGTACATTTGTAGTAAATTTATTAAATGAAATACTTGAAAAGCAAAATAAGACGGAGCGCGTAACAGATTTTAAGAGTTTACTTACTATGCCATTTGATGAACTTGAAAATCTTCATGATGCTATAAATAGTGATAGATCTCAGGATATAATGAATAACAAAGTAAATTCTAAAAAGTTAAATACTTTTAGAAACTATTACACAAGATTTTTTACTAAAAAGATTGAGTGTCCTGAAAATGAAATTAAGAAAAATAATATTAGTCTAATTCAGGACTTAGGTATCACAGTTTGTCCCTACTGCAATCGAAATTATATTAATTCTCGTGATGATAGTTCTGGTTGTGAATTTGATCATTACTATGATAAACAAACTTACCCTTTCTTTGCGTTAAGTTTATATAATTTAATCCCATCTTGCAGTACGTGTAACAGAATAAAAAACAGTAAAAGTTATGACTTTTGTCCTTTTAAAGTTAATTCTGATGAAGAAGTTATGTTTAAGGTGGATCTATCAAGTGATTCTTCCAAGTTACAGTTATATTTTGGTGACAAATCTCAAGAAAATAATGTTTTAAAATTAGAAGATGCTTATGAAATTCATGAAAAAGATGTTGCTGAAATGTTTAGGAAAGAGACGGAATATTGTAAAGAATATCGTGATTATTTAATTAATCTTTTGGGAGATAGAGGTAATATAGGAAAGGAATTTTCAGAAGAATTTTTCGATTATATGATATTTGGAGAGATTGCAAATGATGGTTTTAATGATTATTTAAATTACCCGCTTTCAAAATTAAAAAAAGATACCTATGATTATATAGTGCAGCTGAGAGCCGAATAAACCAATTTTTCATTAATAATTTATAATCAGAAGAACTATTCATTTATTTAGAGAGGATAATTCATTGCATTCGATTTAGATATAATGGAACTTATTCTTCAAATGTGCTTCACTTCTCAGACTGATGATGCTGTAGAACCATCTAGTGAATGGCTAGAATTTTTGTAAAAGCTCTATATGAAAATATATCTGGAGAGAGTTTTGGAGTACCAATGTATAGTTTTGTAAATGAACATAGTGAACTCACAATTATACCGACTGAACCATAGAAAAGAGACCTTGTCAAACCAGGTTTTAAACAAGTTCGTAAAGCATCACAATTCTCAAAATGTGGGTCAGCATGAATATATCAACGTTTACATACATCCAGGAGGAATCTCTTGGGTGCTTTTTTATTTGATAAAGCTTATAACTAGATTTAAAGTTGCTGGTAGTTATAAAAGTGTAATAAATATTTTAAAATACGTCATCTATTTCCAAATTTGGATAGGGCTTTTCATTGTTCAAAATTCGACTTAGTGTTTCAACACTAGATTTCAAATGTAATAACTCAGTTTTGCTCAATTCATTTTCATAATTGTTCTCTATATTTATACAATGACGCTTAATATGCCATAATGCTCGTTGAATATTTTTTTCTTTTAAAGTTTTCATGACTATATCATAATATAACCAATATCAAAATAGAATTTTTTTCTCAATTGTTCAAAATTTAACCTGAACTGTGCTAATGGAACTACGCTTTTAATTGGGTAGCTTATTATTAATTTATTTCAGCTGAAGTATAAAATTAAATGTTTTAATAAAAAAAGCAAGCATTTATAGCTTGCTTAAGAAATTAAAGATTCCGATCCTGGACTTTACGAAGTAGTTTTTCTTTGTCTTCTTCAAGTTCAAGTTGATGAATTTTAGCGTGGCAATTTGGACAAACTGCAATTGCATTTTCAATTGTGTCTTCGCCGCCTCTTGATAAGTACTCAATATGGTGAACATGTAAAAATGGTTTACCCTTTACTTCAAAGGGAGCTTTATTATCACATAATTGACAAATTCCATTAGCATGTTCCTTTACATATTCTTTTATTTCTGGAGAACGTTCATGGGTAAAAGTAGATACTTTTCTAACAAGATGTTTATTTTTATTTAATTTGCTTTTTTCAATTGCTAATTCTTTAATTTCCTGAATAGTTTTACGTGATATTGATTTTTCTAATTTCTTTTTATTTTGTATTAATGTCTCATTATTTGGGCAATACTCTGAGGTTTTTAATTTTAGAGGGAATTTATAGACAATACGCTTATTATTATTTTTATCGGGTTCAGTTACATTGTAAGGTGGTTCAGCAAGTTTAACTATACCTGCATAGGTGTACTCCGTGTCCTTAAATACTTCAAATAAATGTACAGTAACACCGTTTTTAGCCGAATCCTTTAAAGTTCTATTCTGAGCAAAATCAAGTTTTTGATCACCTACTTGTCCCATTCCGGTATAGTGAAGCATATTATCTACCCATGTATCATGGTATATAGATTTACCTGTTTGTTTTGATATGAGAACGAGAGTATTAGTTGTATTTGATTTTCTCATACCACCTTGTTTGGAACATTTAAAAACTTTGGCAATAACGTCATTAGTATAGATGTTATTTATTTTCAAATCATCAATAGTCTTGATATTGCTAATATTCTGAGTGTTTGTCATAAAAACCTCCTAATCATACTACTAATTGTAGTATACCATAATTTGAATACATATGTTAAATTTCAGAGTTCAGTAGTTCTACTTGTTTTTAATATATAAAATTAATTTTTGGGACAGAAGAATATACTGTTAAACAGAAAAACTCTATGAATATTAGATAGTTTACTTTAAAACGACTTAGATTTATCTAAGCCGTTCTAAAATAAGTTAAATTCTGTGTTAGTGTTTATTATTCTATTCTTCGCTAATTCTACAAATTCAGATTCTTTTTCTATACCAATAAAATTACGATTAAGTTTTTTACAAGCAACTGCAGTAGTCCCGCTTCCCATAAAGGGGTCTAATATAAGTGCATTTTCTTTTGTAGAAGCTAAAAGTAGTCTTTCCAAAAGATACAAAGGTTTTTGTGTAGGGTGTTTTCCGAACTTTTTTTCTTTTGGTGAGGTAAGTGGCCCAGACCAAACATCTTTCATTTGTTTACCGTTATTGATTTCTCGCATTAGATCATAGTTGAAAAAATGTTTATTATTTTTAATATCTTTTTTAGCCCACAATACTGTCTCGGTACTGTGAGTGAAAGATCTTCTTGCTAAATTCGGCGGTGGATTGAGCTTCTGCCAAGTAATATTGTTGATAATTTTAAAGCCTTCTTGCTCTAGAGCCATGCCGATGGAGTATATGTTGTGAAGAGTACCACTAATCCAAATAGTACCATCATCAGTTAATACTCGTTTACATTTTTTAATCCAGTTTCTATTGAATTTGTGTTTTTCAGCAGTAGTTAGGCTCTTATCCCAATCCCCTTTATTTACACTAACTTGTTTTCCACCAGAATTTGTAAAGCCATCATTTGATAGAAAATATGGTGGATCAGCAAAGATGCAGTTGACCGATTTAGATTTTATTTTTTTTAATATTTCAAACGAATCTCCATTAACAAGAATAGTAGAATCATTTTCAAAATAAGGAGTAAAGTTTTTGGGAAATACTTTTTTCATTGTTAAACCTCAAGTTCATAATTTGTAATTATGACTTCTTTCCCAACTCTATTTTTAGCATCACTATTGATCATACGTTTAACATTGACTTCTTTGACATGAAAATCTTTGTATAAATCTCTGATGAACTCTGTATTATGATTGGTGAGAATACAGTAAACTCCATTTTTTGTTAATTTTTTAAAAAGGTTTGCTAAACGAATGTGTTCTTCCGTGCTGAAACCTTCTTTAGTGTAAGAATCAAAAGAAGTAGGATTTAGTGGAGCATAAGGAGAATCGAAGAAAACGAGGTCTCCTTTTTTTGCTTTAACAGCTGTTTTTTCGAAATCTTGATTGTAAATATCTACCGTTTGCAGAAATTGAGAAATTTGTACTAAATTATCTCGTTCATAAATGTTGATAGTAGTTTTTTGGTTAGATGGAACATTGAAAAGACCTTTAGAATTAACTCTGTATAGACCATTGAAACACGCTTTATTGAGATACAAGAAAAGGGCACTTCTATTTAAGGATTCATTATCATCAAAAATAATTTGGTTGAAATTATCTCGTTGTTGATAGTAGAATTCTTTGGCTTTTTCTTTATCGCCACACGAATTGTGCTCATTTTGGAGTTTATCCAGTAATGGAAATAATTTATCGAGGTTGTGTTTTATATCGTTATATGTCCCAATTAAGACGTGATTATTATCGCTGATAACTGAGTTTTTATGTTCTAATTCAAGGAGTAGAGCTCCACCACCGATAAAAGGTTCAAAATATTGATTGAAATTTGAGGGCATAATTTTTGTTAATTCGGGAATTAGTTGTCTTTTTCCACCCGCCCATTTTACAAAAGGTTGCAAGTGATAGACCTCCTTCTTAATTTTATTGATAGAACATTAGCAGGTTCTATTATATCAGATAATTAAAAGAATAGAAAATATCTGAAAAGTGATCTATAATAGATCAAATTGATTTTTGTTTGAAATGGATTGAGTTGATTTAAAAATAAAGATAGAATGGGGAATTCTGAAATGAAACTACATGAAGCTGAAAGAAAGTTGAATGAGATTGCCAATATTAAATTTAAAGACTTATTTACTGCCGGAGAATTGCAAACTATCATAGTTAATAAAGGCAAGACCGGACAACTTTTAGAATTAGCTTTAGGGATGCAACTATCCAACACAAATAGAGATTTTGAGGATGGGGAATTGAAGACTAATAAGTGTGACGAAACAGGCAAACCAAAAGAAACGATTTTTATTACTCAGGTTAGTAGCATGATCGATGATTTGTTGCAGAATATACCGTTTGAAGAAACATCACTTTTTGAAAAAATTGACAATATTTTGTATGTTCCCGTTTGTAAAGTCGGAGAACCAGCAGAATGGTCGTTTTTAGAGAGCATCCATGTTGATTTGAATGAAGAACGATTCTTTAGTTTGAGGGAACAACTACACAACGATTATGATACAATTTGTCAGTTGTTGAACCATCATATTGAAACCAGCGATGATGGATTTATCCATACTTCAAACGGGAAATTCATGCAAATAAGAAGCAAGGATTCTAAACCATATCATCCAATTTATTCAAATGTGTATGGTAGAGAGGTTTCGAACAAGAATCATGCTTTCTATTTTAAAAAGCAATTTGTAGGGGAAATCAGAAGAATCCTTGGTTTGTAATGTAGGAGATTTTTAATGTCTGAGTTTGTTATAAAAAAATATGGATATGCCTTCTTTACTTTTAAAGATGGAGAGTATACTATTGGTTGTTTTTCTTATAATGGGAAAGTCGTTATAAGAAAGAGACAAAATAGTGGCAGTTGTCAAATTGAGAAGAAAGATATTATGCGTATCTTGAACAATTTACTATCAGAAGATTCAATTGCTTCATTGTTAACGACAAACTTTAAAAACTTGTCAAAATACTTAGGTATACACTCTGATGGGTATGATTTACAAGGACTAATTACTGATATTGAGGGTTTAAAAATCGATAATATCGATTTCAGTAAAGAAGGTTTTTATCCACATTACTTATTGTTGAAACTGTTGGATAAAAAAGAATCTGTTCATGGATCACAAGAAACAACAAAAACTTATAATTTATATTTTAGATTCTTAAAACAAGTTGGTGCGATCCCAGAAAGTAGTAGGAGAAAAAAAGAATATCGGGATGTTAGCTACTCAAACCCAGATTACCATGCTAATGAATTGATTAAGGAAATTTTGATTTCTGATAAATATATCTTATATATACATCAAGGGTCCTTTTCTGAGTTTGATATGGTGCTAAAATATAGGGTTTTAAAAGATGGAGTATGGAGTAGGCTTCGTACTCCAAAACATATTCATTGGTCAGTAGATTTGGTTTTAAAAAAGCAAATTCAAAAAGAACTGTCAATTCATTTTATTGAAAAATTACTTGATTATTGGAATTCTATTGAAAGTCCTATGAAAACTAATGATGATAGGAATAGAATCATTCAAGAATGTATTTCTACTTCATTGGAAGAAGAATATAGAGAGTTGGATAGTATAGGTGAGTATCCGGTTGAGTTTTTATGGGTAATGGCGTTGCTTTTAATACAACAAGAAAAAGCTAACAACTTCAATGCGTTTATGTTTAAGGATTTATTAACTTCCTTGAAGGAAAATGATGAGATTTACAAAATTATTTCAACTGCAACACATAGATAAAAGCGAAGTGAAAGAAAATATTTTGAAGAGAATCAAGTGATTTAGATAAATTAAAAAGCCATTCAGTGTATATAAACTGAATGACTTTTCTTTTAGTTGTGTAATTCATTGTACTTCTAGAGTGCTTCTTTATAAGCATCAGCACCTTCTTTAGATGACACATCTTCAGTTGTTTTTACTATTGACGGTGAATCTGTAGTACTCTCCCTTCTCAATCGTACCTTCAGTATCTTTGATAGAGAATGACAACTCATTTCTTAGGTATTTTTCGGTATCAATCTAATAGTAGTTGCCATCTAGGTTGTATTGTGATGAACAAAAAATGAGAAGAAAAGCTGATAAGGGAAGAAGTAGGAGTGTTAAGATTTTTTTCATGATGAAATTCTCCTTTTCTACTATTTTGATAGATAACTCTACTTGAGTGTTTACACATAATTATTGACAGTATCAAAAATTCCGAATTGATCTAGAATTTTAGTCCAAAATGATCTATAATAGATCAAATTATATTTTAAAAAGCACTGTCATTATTATTTTGATAGGTTTTAAAGTGGGAAAAGGGGAGTTATGTCTAATCACGAAATTACTTATAGTTTTTCAAATAGTGGAACAAGAAATGAAGTACGAATGAGAGTGGTAGAGAAATTTTCACAAGAAGAAGCGGGTGTGGGAAGAGGAAATGATGCTTCTAAATACAAATATTTTGTTGAAACTTTAGAAAGTGGCGATAGAGTATATCTACAAAGACCTGCAAATTTACATAATGGTTTTGATTTTTTAGTTTGTGTCGAAAATATGAATTATTCAGAACCTAATAAACGAAAAAGAAACTATCCTAAACATACAGATTTTGGTTTAGACCTTCAAAAGAAAAAAGAGTCAGATCCAGAGATGTATAAAAAGTTATATGATTTACTACTAAAAGTTTTTGAGTGTGAAGAGATTACAGATTCTGAAATAAGAGCTATAACATTTAATATAGGCTATCCTACTGATCAAATTGTAAAAACGATTAAATGGTTATTTATTGAACAGGATATACGTTATTGGAACTATTCTGGAAGAAATATGACGTGGGGTGTTATACCCAAGAGAGACTAGGGTAAAAATATGAACAATAGAATACCCACTAAACATGGTGGTGGTTCAAAAACTAATAAAAATGGGTTATTGTTTGAACAAATTACGTCATTAGATGATGCTTTGGAAGAGGCAGGGATTGAAGTGATACAGCATAGAGTGTTTAAAAATAATGTTCTTATAGGCTATTCCGTTTCAAAATCAAAGTTGTATAGTATTTTTTTAAAACCAAGAGGAATAAATTATAAAGAATACAATTCAAAACAGTGGCAGCCAGATGAGTGCTTTATAAATGAACAAAATAAATTCGCCTATATTATTGACAAGAAATTTCAAAACTCTTCAGGAATTGTGGATGAAAAATTACTCGGGTGTCATTTAAAAAATGGAATATGAGAAATTATTTACTTCTTTAGGTTATAAGGTTAAATACTTCTGTGTTTTCAATGATTGGTTTAAACACGAACAATATGAAGATACAAAAAATTATATCAAGAAAATGGGATGTGATTACTTCTTTAATTCTATCCCACTAGATAAATTAAGTTTGTAGTAAAAATAAATGAAAGCAGGATTATATGTGGGGAAAACAAAATTATAGAGACTTCAATGAATTGAAAAAACCAATTCGGGAAATGGCAGTTTCAACTTCAGGAAATACAATAGTTTATAATCTTGGAAATAAAAAAGTAAATCCAGATAAATTTCAAGTTAGTCTTATTGAAGAAGTAAATAATGAAAAAAGAGCTTACAGTATGGGAGACGCTGATTATTTTAACATCATAAAAAAATACTATAAAGGGGATAACATCAAGGTAATAGACCTAGCAATAAAAACGTTCGTTAAGTTTATTGATAAAGCTGCAGGCTTCTATGATACCTACGGCAGTTCAGAGAAAGGGAAAGATTACTCGGGAAAATTTGATATTTATTCTGAAAATACTTTTGGATATCAAAATCAAGATATTATTGAAAAGATAAAGAAATTTCAAGAATGGTATTTATCTCAAGAAATTTCGGATGAAAATTCGGAGTTAGAAGAAGCGCTCATTATTATATTTTTAGCCATGATATCTGAGTGGTATTATTTAGGGAAATATAATAATAAGTCTAAGTGGCAGCATAGAGTAAAATTATTTGGTATTTATCAGGTAGAAACAGGCAAGCTTTCTCCTGAAGAAGCAGCTCAATGGTCAAAAAAAAGAGAAAATACTTCAAAATTTGGAGATTTATGTAGAAGTATGAAAATATTTGATAAAGAATTTTACTTAAAAAAATAATATTTTAAAACTATAATAGTGAGTTCAATTAAGAGGAGGTAGATTAGTTTATTCCCCTATTTAAGAAATATTGATTCAAATTTTATGAAATGAATCAGTAGATATCGTTCTGAAAAGACTTGGTATTACGCTGTTTTTAGCCCAAATGAAACTCATACTTTCCAAACCAGGTCTTAAGAAAGCTCGTAAAGCATCACAATTTAGTAAACGTTAATTCGAGAAAAT
>NZ_AJRH01000281.1:0-20362 GCF_000297015.1 Streptococcus sp. GMD6S
AGCACCGTTTCGCCACCACGAAGAACCTGCTCCAAGGCAAAAAGGCTCATCTTGGTCGTTGGATGCGTCCCAGTCCCAAAGGCCATGCCTGGATCCAGCTTGATAATCTTTTCTCCAGCAGTCGCCTCATAGTCTGTCCAAGATGGCACGATGGTCAAATCATGAGTGATGCGAGCTGGCTCATAGTATTTCTTCCAGTTGTCAGCCCAGTCTTCCTCAGCCAAGGCAGTCGTGCCCATCTTGACATCTCCCAAATCCATAAAATCCGTCAATTCTTCTAAGCGAGCCTGCAAATCTGCCTCAACCACTGCCACATCAACCGTATCAGGGTAGTAGGCTGTCACAATGATTTCTTCTTGCTGCTCGACCTCTGGAAAAATCTCACCAAAACGGTCGACATTCCCCACATAGTCCATGCTGTCTTCGATCGCAACACCTTGGGCACCTAACTCAATCAAGAGATTGGAGACCAGCTCCTCCCCCTCACGCTTAACCGTTACTTTTAACTCTTGCCATGTTTTCATAATTAAGATACCAAGCCCGTCATGCACAAAGCCAAATAGGAAATTCTCTGAAGACGCTTGTGTCTATGAGAAGTTTATCTTTTTGGCACAGTGTTTAGGGCGGGTTCAGTTTAGAAATTTAACCGAACCATCCTTTCTATTCACTTTCTTTTAAATAATCCCTCAATCTCGCCTGTAGCTGAGGCACAGCTTGTTTAGAATTCAAAAATTCCTCAATGCTCATCAGCTTATAAGCCTGTCCTTCATCTCCAAAGTTGATATTGTCGAATTGTTCTTGACTTAGCTGACCGACCATAAAGACAGACTGCCGACCTTCATAGAGCATGCTGGGGTAGACCTTGCTCCAGAGCAGGCAATCCTCAGTCAGATGAATTCCTAGTTCTTCATAAACTTCACGCGCTGCGCACTCGAAAGGACTTTCGTCCCCTTCGCGACCACCACCTGGCAATTCCCACATATTGGGCCAAGGGATATTGTCCTTGTCATCACGCAAGATGGTCAGTAGCTTATCTCCACAAAAGAGGGCAATTTTACAACCCGTAAAATCCAAGTGTTTATCCAATAATTCCATGATGATGACCTTTTCTTATCATAACTACTACTCTATAGAAAACCCCTAGCTAGCTTTCTTCAATCACCTTTTGGCAATCTGCATCCCAGTATGCCTGCCATCTACCATGTTTTTTAGCAAAATAAACGGTAAACTCATCATTTACATAATCTGCAACATAGCGAAGATTAGGCGGATTTTCCTCAAAACTTAATACCCAAGGATGGAAGTAAAATGTCCTTTCCCACCTCTTCTGAGTATAGCCCAAATCCTTGGCAAACTGAGGGATGGGTTGTTGCATCTCACTTTCCAAACAAGACTGAATGGCATTGTCAATACTATTTAAACGAGCTAATAGTTGTTGAAACTGCTCTTCTTCCTCCGTCTTAAAACCAACTAGAAATTCAAATTCCGCAAAATCTTCAGGAAATTCAAGTTCTGTGATTTTACCATCCTCTGCGTAGAGTCCCTCCTCATTAACGAGGCGACGAGTTCCAAACTTCAATACTCGCTCGAAATCTAGATCCGCAAAGCGATTGCGAGGAAGAGAAGAGGAAGAAAACTCAGATTTATCTGACTTTCTCATAAAAATTTGTTTGATTTTCTCTAACATGCTCTCTCCTCTTTGAATTCCTTATTTTTAAAGTTTCCTAGTATCTCGGATAAGGATAAAACTCTCCCTCTTCCAAACCGACTTTTCCTTCTTCAAAGACTTCTTGGTTCCATTCCATGACGAACTCTTCTGCTTCTGGGTCTTCCAAAAAGTCCATGAGGGCATCCAGCCCAACCTCGGCAGTATCTTTGAGGAAAAGTGCAAAATAAGCTAAAAATTCACGAGAAAATCCTTTTTTAGGCAGGTAAGGGATGACTGTTAAATAGTCTTCTGCGTTAACCGTTGACTTTGCAGGATTGTAGAAAAGAACTGCTTCCTCAAAGAGGATATCGTCTGATGATACCTCTCCGTCCTCGTCCACCATCTCCACACCTGCAGCGTTTTGTGCTTCCAAAAGAAAACTCACTTCAACCGCGTGGTTGCGCTTGTCCCAACTAATCTCATAATCAAAAGGAAAGTTCTTGTCCAACTCTTCCTGTAAAACATCTAAAAATCCGTATGTTGCCATTTTGTCCTCTTTCTATGCGACTCTTTAATCGCCCTGATTGCTCGGAAATATGCTAAAATAGATACTACCATCTTACCACATATACATCAGAAAATCCATGTTAGAAAGGACTGCTATGCCAGACAATCTCGCGCTTCGCATGCGCCCTAAAACTATCGACCAAGTCATCGGTCAAAAGCATCTGGTAGGACCTGGAAAAATTATCCGTCGTATGGTGGAAGCCAATCGTCTGTCTTCCATGATTCTCTACGGACCTCCAGGAATCGGCAAAACCAGTATCGCCTCTGCCATCGCTGGAACAACCAAGTATGCCTTTCGGACCTTCAATGCCACTGTTGATAGTAAAAAACGGCTCCAAGAGATTGCTGAAGAAGCTAAATTCTCAGGTGGCCTTGTACTGCTACTAGACGAGATTCATAGACTAGATAAAACCAAGCAAGATTTCCTCTTGCCTCTTTTGGAAAGTGGACTAGTCATCATGATTGGGGCTACAACTGAAAATCCTTTCTTTTCTGTCACTCCTGCCATTCGTAGCCGTGTTCAAATTTTTGAGTTGGAACCTCTGTCTAACCAAGAAGTCAAAGAGGCTCTACAGATAGCTCTAAGTAACCCTGAGCGTGGTTTTGATTTTCCAGTAGAACTAGATGAGGATGCGCTGGACTTCATCGCAACCTCTACAAACGGAGACCTGCGCTCTGCCTTTAACTCACTGGATTTGGCTGTTCTTTCTACCCCTGAGAATGATAAGGGCATTCGCCATATCACTCTAGACATCATGGAAAATAGTCTTCAGAGAAGCTACATCACTATGGACAAGGATGGAGACGGTCACTATGATGTTCTATCTGCCCTGCAAAAGTCTATCCGTGGCTCAGATGTTGATGCCAGTCTTCACTATGCTGCCCGCTTGATTGAGGCTGGGGATCTGCCAAGTCTCGCTCGTCGCTTGACCGTTATCGCCTATGAAGATATCGGTTTGGCCAATCCTGAAGCCCAGATTCACACTGTGACTGCTCTGGATGCTGCCCAGAAGATTGGGTTCCCAGAAGCCCGCATTCTCATTGCCAATGTCGTGATTGACTTGGCCCTTTCTCCAAAATCCAACTCAGCCTATGTGGCGATGGACAAGGCCCTTGCTGATCTCAAAACATCAGGGCATTTGCCTATCCCTCGACACCTGCGCGATGGCCACTACAGTGGAAGCAAGGAACTTGGGAACGCCCAAAACTATCTCTATCCACACAACTATCCTGGAAATTGGGTCAAGCAAGACTATCTACCAGAAAAAATTCGTAATCATCACTATTTCCAAGCAGAAGATACTGGTAAATATGAACGGGCTTTGGCTCAAAGAAAGGAAGCTATCGACCGTTTGCGAAAAATCTGAAATCCTTTTCAAAAAATTGCACTTTCCTCTTGATTTTTTTTGAAAAAGTGGTATTATATAAACATAGAAACGCTGTGGTGTACGACTTCACACTTAAGTGTTGACCGACTATTTTTTGTATTATTAGGGAAACAAAAGTCTTCTAACAGCATGTAGGCCGTCTCATACGGAAACAGCTTCAGTTAGAGCGAGTTGCCCACCTGCTTAATTGCGCGGGTTCAATACAAACCGTGAAGTTTCGGCACCAATACAGCTTTTTTCTTTGCCTCCTTAGCTCAGCTGGCAGAGCAGCGGACTCTTAATCCGTGGGTCACAGGTTCGATCCCTGTAGGGGGCATCTAAATACAACAGGAAAAAGCCTTGTAAATCAAGGCTTTTTTTGCTTGTCTATAACTGATTTACCCCATCATTTGTCCCACATTTTAAATCTATCTTTTCTTTTTGAATCAAATTACATCTTAACAAATAGTGTAAAGCCAGTTACTTTTGCTTTGATGCCATACAATATTTTCATGTAGAGAAGACAAATTTTATCTTCTCTTTTTATTTTCAAAATAATAAAAACTGATTTTCTTTTCATAAATCAGACTGAAACTTCCAAATTTTCCATTTTGTTTATTGACATTTCCTCTAAAAAGGTGTATAATATTTTTATTATCAAACTATACTATACTATATAGGGGGTATTGAAATGAAATTTTCTAATCGTTTACTGCTATTCCTTGCAGGAGTTGTTTTTGTCCTTTTAGGACTTTTCCTATTTACAAACCCAGTAGCTAATCTTGTTGCTTACAGCTGGTGGATTGCATTTGGTTTACTGGTTTCTTCTATAGCAGCTATTTTAGGCTATTTCTCTGTACCAAAAGAGCTTCGCTCACCAGCTCATCTTTTCCAAGGGATTGTTAATCTTCTCTTAGCTCTTTACCTCGTTGCCTATGGCTTTGTGACGCTGCCAGTTGTCATTCCAACTATTTTAGGAATTTGGTTAATTGTAGAAGCCATTATAGCTTTCTTTAAAGGCAATCGTCTGGGATTGATTTTCCCTATTATTGGCAACCATATCATGTGGATAGCGTTGCTTGCATTTTTACTAGGTCTAGTGATTTTGTTCAATCCAGTAGCTACAAGTGTCTTTGTCGTTTATGTCGTTGCCTTTGCATTTTTAATTGTTGGTTTCACCTATATCCTTGATGCCTTTCGTAAATAATCTAGCTGCCATTTTGGGCATATTAAAATAGCTGGGAAGTTACATTCTCAGCTTTTTCTGTTGCCTCCTTAGCTCAGTTGGTAGAGCAGTAGACTCTTAAGCTATGGGGCGCAGGTTCGAGCCCTGCAGGGGGCACATCTAAATCAACAGAAATAAGCCTTGAAACCAAGGCTTTTTTTAACGTCTAATAGCTTTTTGTAGAAAAGTATTTAAAAATAAAAGAGAAGAGAATCTCTCACTCTCTTCTCAGTATATCTTATTAAATTTAGTTTTTCTTAATCTACCTGATTTTCCTTTGCAACGACAAATTCTTTAACCAGTCGATAGATAACAGCAAATACGGGGGTAAAGAATATCATTCCAAGTAGTCCGAAAAGATTCCCTCCGATACTAGCAGCCGCAAGCGTGAAAAGGGCTGGTAAGCCAATAGATTGACCCACAACTTTGGGATAGATAAGATTTCCCTCAATCAGTTGTATGATTTGATATAGAAGAAGAGAAAGTAAGGCTTGAGTAGGACTCACTGTGAAGATAAAAATCGCTCCCACAACACAAGCAATCATAGGCCCTACATAAGGAATGAACGATAGCACTCCTGCAAAGATACCTGTCATTACTCCATAGGGTATCCCAAACACGCTGTAACCAACCGCTATCATAACTCCTATGATAACTGCTTCAATCAGCTGACTCATCAAAAATTGGTCATAAGTCTCTAGTGCTACTTGTCCAATGTAAGTCAACTTTATCACCACCTTCTCTGGAAGAAAAACTTTTAGAAGTCGACTCGTCATCGCTGCCAAATGTTCCTTACTGGATAAAAATAAAAAGGTGAAGACTATAATCAAAAAGGCATTCATCAAACTTGAAAAAATATTGCCGATATTACTAGTCAGACCTGATAAAAAACCTATCAAAGCTTGGCTAATAGAACTAGATTGTCCCTGTATGCCTGATACGATAGTTGACAACATGTCTTTGGTTACAAATTCCGAGCTGCCTAGCAATTTCCCAAGTTGAGTAAGGACTGTTGAAAGGACTGTTCCCAGCTGACTAATAGTCTGGGCTAGGGTTGGCAGCACCAAAACCAAAAGAGCAATCACGATTAAGATAAGAGCTAGGAAAACAAGTACCATGGCAATCGGACGACGCAACTCTGCCTTTACCTTCAATTTAACTAAGTACTGTTCAATTTTTTTCATAGGAACATTAAGCACAAAAGCAATAACAGCACCATAAATCAAGGTTGATATTACATCAAAGAGAGAGATTGCTCCTGATATAAAGCTCGATGCATTCAGAATTACAAGAGCAACCAGCCCTATAAAAAGTATTAACGGGGTGTATTTTTTTACTAAGTTCATAAATTCTCCTTAATAAACATGTTTAGATACGACTATACTATTTGGTTTTTCAAACTCTCGATTAAGGTAGGCTTGGTAAGTTCCTGGAGCGATAAATCCTTTGGGTGAGAGGATATCGGTGCCAGCCTGACCGACTATGGTATCAGCCAAGAGCACACAGTTTGTAGATAAGACAAAGTAGGATTTAAACTTAGATTTGATAAATTTATAAAGTTCCCCATCTGTCTCATGTCTGATTTTATAAGCGTAGGTGTAGTCTTCCTTACCATCACCTGTCATGATTTTATCTGCACTTGGCTCCCATGGAATCGTCAGTTGTTTCAATTCAGCCAACTTTTTCTGAACTGCTTTTTCCATTTCAGGCGTCAAATCTATCCCATAACCAAAAAGCGTTTTTTGACTCTCACGTTTACATAGGTCAATGTACTTGTCACGATCACAGAAATATAAGACACCATCTCCTACCATGCCAAATAAGGTCTCAGAAGACGGATCATAGTTGCCATAAGAAATAACACGGCCTTGATAGCAGATATCCACATGACCAATTGCCGAAAACAGAGAGGTCTCAGCTGTATGAACAAAAATTTCAAGCTCCGCTGTCTTACCAGACTTCACCATTCCAAGATGGATATCCTCTCTCTCATCAGCATTTTCCTGCATGAATTTGTTGATTTTTGCTAAAGTTCTTGCAGGGATGAGAGCGGCTAGGACAATAGGTAAGCTAATTCTAATGCGACGTTTGAGATGGTTTTTCCCAATTTCCTCCTCAAACAAGAAACCATCACGGATATTGGACACACCATAAAGGAAAAAATAAGCCCCTAATACAAAGAGTTGAAAGACAGAATTTCCTGTAGAGGACAAAAGACTAGTCCCACCAAGAAAAACTAGTACGAGTCCATCTAGTAAGAGACGAAAACGAGGTCGAATTTTGTTTTTGCGGTAGAGAACATAGGTGACAAGGTTAATACTAGCATGAAAAATCTGATAAACTCCAATCACAAGAGCCAAAATATAAATCGGCACATCCGTCGCAAGATTGGAGCCAAGCAAATATCCCAGCACTAACAATTTAACCAGTGCAACTCCCAAGGTGTCCGTTGACTGACTTTTTTTGAAAATACGTAATACTAAATCTAAGACCGTTGCTATCCAAGCTAAAAACAGAACCAGTCGAATAACCTTTACTGGCAACCAAGTCCCCGTGACCATCAAGATGAGACCTAGCAGAACAAACAAGAACCCCTGAGCAAGTAATTTCTTACCTGTCAGACCTAAAGATAGAATTTTCGCCATATAAAAACCTTTCAACAATAAAAATTAAACACTCCGATTAAACTGACTAGTAAATAGCCAACACTACAAACAGCCTGTGCCAGCAACATATGGTGACTAGAAATGACTGTAGTAATGTCACCATCTTGTCTTATGCACTTCTAAAATTTGTTATATTGATTAGAAGCCAGAGCTTATAAAAACTAGCTAAACTCGAGAGATAGACACAATTGCGACGAAAAAATGTATAACCAATTCAACTTGTTAAGGTAAGAAAGCATTATTTCCAATCTATTAATTATTCATCTATTACCTATTATGACACAATATTCCCTATAGTTCAACTTTTTACTTGTTTTTATATTACACGGACTAAAAAGTTTTCAACAGTTGATTGCATTTGTTTTAATAAGTTTTAACCTTTCTTGGTTAGATAAAAAAAGAACCATACAGTTTAGAATCTGTATGGTTTTTGCCCCACTTTTGCCCCATTTTTAAATCATGACATTGAAATACCTAAAAGTACCTTCCGAAAATCACTTAAATTTCAACTTTTTAATTACTTTCAAGATGATATAGTCTCCCAAATCCATGGGGGCATCTACATACAACAGGAAAAGCCTTGGAATCAAGGCTTTTTTGTGTAGTCTTAGCACTAAAAAACGATAGAAAAAACACCCCTTCTGAACTGCACCCCAAAAGTTAGACAGAAAAAACCTAACTTTTGTGGCGCAGTTCATTCGCGTCACATGAAGTTATTTAAGCATCTCCTTTTTTTTTATTACCATTTTATGTTATAATAAATTGTACTTCTAAAATAGAAATGTCTTAAGATGACAACTCTTATTAAACATAAACGTGTAGAATTTTCAGAACTTTTTTATGACCTAGTTTTTGTTTTTGCAATTTCAAAAGTAACTACTTTAATTGACCATCTTCATAACGGTATTTTGACTTGGAATTCTTTCCTTGATTTTTTCATTGCTACTTTGTTTCTCATCGATTCCTGGATGATTCAAACCGATTATACCAATCGCTATGGAAAGAACTCTTTATTTAACATAGTAATCATGTTTATCAAAATGGGAATTTTACTCTTTATAGCCAATATGATTGGACCTGATTGGCAACAATATTTTCATTATCTCTGTTGGGCTATTGGTACATTAACCCTTACCTTATTTTTTCAATATTTGGTTGAATTTTTTAGAAAATCAACCGATGATGCTAATCGGGAAAGTATCAAAGGTTTTCTATGGATAACAGGTCTAGGAAGTTTAGGATTCTATCTAGCAGCTCTTCTTCCTATTTACCTTAGAGTCTATATCTTATTTGCTAGTATTCTGCTAACATTTATTATGCCAAGTATCTTGCTTAATAAAGATAAGCATTACCAGGTAAATCTCCCCCATTTAATCGAGCGCATCTCCCTTCTTGTCATTATTACGTTTGGAGAGATGATTACGGAGCTAGCTAACTTCTTTACAATCGAGAATTTCTCGATTTATTCGGTTCTTTATTTCATTATTATGATTTCTCTGTTCTTGTTTTATTTTGGTCAATTCGACCATGCTATTGATGAAAAATCTAATCAAAAGGGACTATTTCTAATTTACAGTCACTATCCTATTTTCATTGGACTTATGATGATGACCGTTTCGATGAGTTTTCTTCTGAATCCTGAAGCTAATCGTCTCTTTGCAACCAGCTTCTCTTATATCGGATTTGGCCTCTTTCAAGCTGCTGTCCTAGTAAATGGGCCCCATAACAAACACTATCTTCGCTATTCGAAAAGTTACTACTGTGTCCAAGCGACACTCTATCTGGCTGCCTTGATTCTCTCTTTAATCTTTGCTTCTAATCCTATAATAGTAGTGAGTATAACAACCATTTTAGCTCTAGCTATAGCCATTCATTTTATTTATTTTTATATGACACAGAATAAAAAATATTCCAAATCTAACTGGGGATTATTTTAATGAGTTTATAACATAAAAAAGCTTTGGGAACCAAGGCTTTTTTGCTTTCTACCTAAACTTTTTCATAAGGTATTTTCGTATAGGTACTTCAACCATTTGAACGGTTTCAAATCCTTCTTTTTGGTAAAGCTTGTAAGCTGTTTGATTTGCCTCGTAGACATTTAGAGAAATAGTGTCTATGTCTTCATTTTCAAAGGCCAAACTAACAAATTTCCTTAAAGCCTGGCTACCTAAGCCCTGCCCCTGTTTCTGGGGATTGATAAAAAATCTCCCGATATGAAGATTCCTGTCTTCTAGCCTGATTTTCTGGATAAGCCCCACAAACTCTTGTCCATCAAAGATTGAAAAGATTCCTTTCAAATCTTGCAAGATTTGAATTGTTAAGGGAAAAGGAATCATTGTTCCCATCCATTGTTCTTGAAAGGATTTGCCAAGGGAGTTGGACCATTGGCATACGAGCTGAGCATTTTCTATGCTCACATTTTCTTCAAAACGAATTGTCATCTTGACCTCACCATCTTATCAATGTTTCTTTATTATACTACTTCTTCTATTTTTTACGAATAGATAAGTATGATTGATCTTTATTTTTTTCTTGTCGGGAGCATTCTCGCTTCCTTCTTGGGTTTGGTCATTGACCGTTTTCCTGAGCAATCCATTATTCGACCGGCTAGTCACTGTGATTCCTGTCAGACTCGCTTGCGTCCCTCAGATTTGATTCCTATTCTCTCGCAGGTCTTCAATCGCTTTCGCTGTCGCTACTGCAAGATTCGCTATCCATTCTGGTATGCCCTTTTTGAATTCGGCTTAGGACTCCTCTTTCTGACTTGGTCTTTGGGTTGGATTTCCTTGGGTCAAGCCATCCTAATCACTGCTGGCTCAACCTTGGGCATCTACGACTTTCGCCATCAGGAATATCCCTTACTAGTCTGGCTGACGTTCCACCTAATCCTCATGGCCTGCTCTGGCTGGAATCTGGTTATGATTTTCTTCCTTGTCCTCGGAATCATGGCCCATTTTATCGATATCCGCATGGGAGCAGGAGATTTTCTATTTCTGGCTTCTTGTGCGCTCGTTTTTAGTGTGACAGAATTACTCATCTTGATTCAGTTCTCTTCGGCAGCAGGGATTTTAGCCTTTCTTTCGCAAAAGAAAAAGAAAAGACTTCCTTTTGTGCCTTTCCTCTTACTTGCTGCGACTATAATAATTTTCTATCAGTTCTTATTAGTTTGTTGAATTGGGAACCCAAAGCTCAACTTCTGCATCCATGGGATTACCGTTTAAAAGTATTTCTAAGATAATTCCATCATTGTAAAGCGAGCTATATTCTCCCTCAAAAAAGTTATCCTCCAATTTATCAAACAAGAGTCTTGATTTATCACCACTGGCTGAGCTTACTAAATAATCTTTCTCTGGGACAAGAATGCTTTCGTAACCTGCCACAGCATTATTTGCCGCAACTCCTGCGTAGTATTGTATACCATCTTTATGAGGAACTATCAAAGCATAGCCTCTTTTATCTAGAGAATGGGGCATCAATTTTCCTAGCATTCCTTCTTTAAATAACTGAGTATAGAATGCCGTTTTCTCTTTAGAATAGTGATGTTCATGAACTGTAGTTCCTTCTATCAAAATACTCTTGCCAACTAAGGTAAACGATGGTTTAGTTTGATGTTTCATTATATGAACTCCTTTCTTTATGGTATAATCATAACAAAAGTAATATGACAACTATCTGTCATATTTAAGGAGAAAATTATGAAAATCGACCGTCAAATGGGGATTATTTCTCATTTAGTAAATAAACGAAAAACAACAGCTAAAGAATTATCAGAACTTTTTAAAGTCAGCACACGAACTATTATGAGAGATATTGATGATTTATCTCTTGCAGGCATTCCTCTCTATGTAATGAAAGGAAAAAATGGAGGCATTTTTCTTATGGAAGACTTCCAAACTGATAAATCTCCCCTGACCCAATCCGAAAGGCTTTCGATCGAATCTGGTTTAAAAAGCCGTTATCAAGTATTGGAAGATGCCTCTACTTTCAATGCTATATTGAAATTAAATGCTACCAATACATACTCTGATTTCGAAATTGATTTATCTCTATCTCAAGGGAACTTGGAAATACGAACTTTGATTTTTAAGTTATTGGAAGCTATCAGAGGTAGAGTAAAAATAAAATTTTCCTATATTAATTCACAAGGACTGGTGAGTCAAAAAAATTGTGAGCCTTACCGTATTGTCTATAAGGACCGGAGTTGGTATATGGATGCCTACGATACTGATAAAGCGCGTTTTTCTGTTTTTAAAGTTGCTAGAATTAGTGAACTTACTCTCTCCGATACTTTTTCAAAAAGACATTTTACAGCACTTCCCTATGATGGTGGTGCTTGGATGAATGAAAACAAAGTACCTGTCATCCTGCATGTCCAGAAAATTGTTCTTGATCGATTTGTGGAACTCTTAGGCTATAATGCCATAAAACCTATTAATAGCGATATTTACGAGATTACTTATCCGTTAAACGACAATGATTGGGGATACAATACCTTGCTTGCTTTTGGAAAATACATCACTGTTATATCTCCTAAGCATTTCCTAAAACATTTCACCAACTATATAGATACCATTCATAAGCAATACCCAAACTAATATTCAACTGTCATTCATGAACTTATATTCTCAAAAGAAAAAGGAAAGACTTCCTTTTGTGCCTTTCCTCTTACTTGCTGCTTGCGTGATTATTTTTGGTAAGCTACTGCTTGTTTGATAAAGTCCTCAATTGGCTCTCCTTGGTGGAGAGCTTTTACAATTTTCGAACCGACGATAACACCATCTGACACCGCATTGAAGCGTTCTACGTCTTCTTGACTAGACACACCAAATCCTGTCAAGACTGGGATGTCAGCTACTTGATGCAATTGCGCCAGGTGCTTGTCCAAGTCTGCACGGTAATTTCCTGACTTCCCTGTCACCCCATTGATGGCAACAGCATAGACGAAGCCTTCTGCTCCCTTGATCAATTCTTTTTGTCGTTCAAGGCCTGTGGTCAAGCTAACTAGGGGAATCAAGGCCATGTCTGTATCTGCTAAAAATGGCTCTACAAAGTTGGCATGCTCATGAGGCAGGTCTGGGATAATCAAACCCTTAACGGCTGTATCTGCCAAATCTTTGACAAAGTTCTCAACACCATACTGAAAGAGGGGGTTGAAGTAGGTCATGATGACCAGTGGCACCTCAGTCTGAATGGTTTTCAAGGTTTCAACCAAAGCCTGGGTAGAAGTCCCATGAGCTAGACTGCGCAAACCTGCTTCTTCGATAACAGGGCCATCTGCAACAGGGTCTGAAAAGGGAATACCCACTTCAATGGCTGAAACACCCAAATCTTCTAAAAAGTGGATTGTTTCACCGAGACCATCCAAACCTTTCTCGTGGTCTCCAGCCATGATATAGGGAACGAAAATTCCTTTTCCAGCTGCTTTGATAGCATTCAATTTTTCTGTTAGTGTCTTAGGCATGGGCTTCTCCCTTCTTTGCTGCATCTGCTTCCAAGCGGTCTTTGACTTGAACCACATCCTTGTCCCCTCGTCCAGATAGGCAGACAATCATAGACTTGTCTGGTCCGAGGTCTTTGGCTAATTTCACTGCAAAGGCAATGGCATGGCTAGATTCCAAGGCTGGGATAATTCCTTCCACACGAGACAAGAGTTGGAATCCTTCCAAGGCTTCTTCGTCTGTCACAGGAACATAGCTGGCACGTTTAATATCGTGGTAGTGTGAATGTTCTGGACCGATACCAGGATAGTCCAAACCTGCTGAGATAGAGAAGGCTTCAAGAATTTGACCATGGGCATCTTGGAGCACATCCATGAGGGAACCGTGAAGAACACCTGGACGGCCCTTGGTCAAGGTAGCTGCGTGGTGCTCTGTATCCACACCAAGTCCTGCTGCTTCAGCCCCATACATGGCTACAGACTCATCTTCTACAAAGGGATGGAAGAGACCGATAGCATTAGAACCACCACCAACACAGGCTACTAGGGCATCTGGCAGATCTTGACCTGTCATATCGCGATACTGTTGTTTAGCTTCTCGACCAATGACACTTTGGAAATCACGAACAATTTCTGGGAATGGATGAGGCCCCAAGGCAGAACCAAGAATATAGTGGGTATCATCGATATTAGCTACCCATGAACGAAGGGCTGCATTGACCGCATCCTTGAGCACGCGCGAACCATCAGTCACAGCCTCAACCTTGGCTCCCAAAAGCTCCATACGGAAGACATTAAGGGCTTGGCGTTTAACATCTTCCTCACCCATGTAGATGGTACATTCCATGTTAAAGAGGGCTGCAGCTGTTGCAGTTGCCACACCGTGCTGACCAGCACCAGTTTCAGCGATAATTTTCTTTTTACCCATGCGTTTAGCCAGAAGAACCTGTCCCAAGGCATTATTAATCTTGTGAGCCCCTGTATGGTTGAGGTCTTCCCGTTTGAGGTAAATCTTGGCTCCTCCGATATGCTGGGTCAAGTTTTTTGCGTAGTAAAGGGGAGTTTCACGTCCTACATACTGGCGTAAGAGCTGGTTTAATTCCTCTTGGAAACTTGGGTCTGCCTGACTTTCACGGTAGGCTTTTTCCAACTCCAAAACTGCTGTCATCAATGTTTCTGGGACGAAACGTCCGCCGAATTTTCCGTAAAATCCATCTTTATTTGGTTCTTGATATGCCATGCTTTACCCTCTCTATAAATCTTCTAATCTTTTCATGATCTTTCTGTCCATCTGTCTCCACTCCACTCGATACATCTACTGCATAGGGAGTAAAGTGTTGAATTGCTTTTGCTACATTGTCTTCATTAAGCCCACCTGCGATGAAAAATGGCTGGGCTAGTCCAGACGTATCCAGTTGACCCCAGTCAAAGGTCTTACCACTCCCAGCCACAGGGGCATCAAAGAGGAGATAATCCGCCTGAGAATTAGGCACATGACCATTTCCATCCACCTGCACAGCCTGAATACTGGCACAAGATAAATCCTCAAACAAATCATCCGCTACCTGACCATGAACTTGAATCAAGTCCAAGCCAACTTTGTCAATCGCTTCTAGTAATTCTGCCCGACTTGGTGAAACAAATACACCAACCTTTTTAACGTTAACAGGAATGAGCTTTGCCAGCTCTGCAGCCTCTTCCAAGGTCACCTGTCTTTTACTAGGTGCAAAGACAAAACCGATATAGTCTGCCCCTGCTGATACGACTGTCTCTACCGCTTCTTTGTTCGACAATCCACAAATCTTAACCTTTGTCAATCTGCAACTCCTTGATTCTCTGGGCTACATCTTCTGCCTGCATGAGAGCTGTTCCCACCAAAATTCCGTTAAAGTATGGTGCAACGCGTTCCGCATCCTGCCCTGTGAAAATAGCAGATTCAGAAATGTAATAACGATCTTCCTTAAAGTGCTGGGCCAAGTCTACACTGGTCTGCAAGTCGACTTCAAAGGTGGTCAAGTTGCGGTTGTTAACCCCAATAATCTGGGCACCAAGTCTGTGGGCTACCTCTAGTTCAGCTAGATTGTGAGTCTCCACCAAGACTTCCAGACCAAGCTCTGTCGCGTAGTCATACAGTTCCTTGAGGCGTTCTTCTGACAAGGCAGCGACAATTAGCAAGATAACTGTCGCGCCGGCATTGCGAGCACGGATGATTTGCTTTTCATCGATGATAAAGTCCTTGTTGAGCGTTGGAATGTTTACCTGACTGGAGATCTCACGTAAATAATCCAAATGCCCTTTAAAGAAAACTTCATCTGTCAAAACCGAAATCATCACTGCGCCGTTCGCTTCATAAGTCTGGGCCTGTTGCACAATATCCACATCGAGATTGATATCTCCCAGACTAGGGCTAGCTTTCTTGACTTCAGCGATTACCTGCAAACGGTCCTGGTGATTCTTCAAAAATGCTGCCAAGCGATAGGTCTGGCGCAAGGGATGGACTTCCTCCAGCTCCATCTGCTCGACCTCACGCGCCTTCTGCTCCAAAATTCGTGCTAAAAATTCCTGACTCATTTTTGGTACTCCTGTAACAGTCTGAGCTTTTCAAGGGCCTTGCCACTAGCAATTACTTGACGAGCCAAGGCAACTCCTTCCTTGATACTAGCTACCTTACCATTGGCATAGAAACCAAGACCAGCATTTAAAACTGTCGTTTCCAAGAATGGACTTGGTTCGTTTTGAAGAACGCTGAGCAAAATTTCTGCATTTTCCTGAGCATTGCCACCACGGATATCTTCGATAGCGTAGCGTTCCATCCCCAAATCTTCTGGAGTAAAGCTTGACAAGGTGATTTTGCCATTCTCAAGAAGGGCAATGCTGGTAGCTCCATTCAAACCAGCTTCATCCAAGCCTTCTGGTCCAGCAACCACGATGGCACGTTTACGACCCATATTTTTCAAAACCTGAGCAGTGCTTTCTAGAAGTTCTGGACGACTAATACCAAGCAACTGTGTTTCCAAGGCCATTGGGTGAATCAGTGGACCAGTCAAGTTCATGATCGTTGGAATTCCTAGTTCTAAACGAGCTGGCATGATGTATTTCATAGCTGGGTGCATATTTTTAGCAAAGAGAAAGACGATGCCAGTTTTATCAAAAACCTTACCTAGTTCAGCTGGTTTGAGGTCAAGATTGATGCCCAATGCTTGAAGGACATCTGCCGAACCCGATTTAGAAGAAATCGAACGGTTACCGTGCTTAGCCATGTGAATGCCACCACCAGCCAAGACAAAGGCCGCAGTTGTTGAAATGTTAAAGCTGAAAGACTTGTCCCCACCTGTACCACAGTTGTCCATTGCATCATGTATCTCAGTTGGAATGTGTTGGGCATGCCCTCTCATGACTTGTGCAATGGCTGTGCGCTCTTCCGGTGTTTCCCCCTTCATCTTAAGAGCTAAAAGGAGAGAAGCAATCTGCGCTTCGGTTACACGCCCAGTTACGATACGCTCAATGACGTCCGTCATTTCCACACCTGATAAATGTTCAAATTTTGCTAGTTTTTCAATAATCTCTTTCATCCTAGTTTCCTCACTTTACAACCTTCTCGATAAAATTCCGAATAGAAGACAAGCCATCTGGCGTTCCGATACTTTCTGGATGGTACTGGAAACCATAAATCGGCAGGCTTTTGTGTTGAATTCCCATAATAGCTTGATCATCAGTCGAACGAGCTGTCACTTCAAAGCCTTCTGGCATTTCTTCAATCAAAATACTGTGATAACGCATGACTGGACGACCATCCTCAATGCCTTGATAGAGAACAGATGGCGCTTCAAAGCTGATATGGCTCTGTTTCCCATGCATGACCTTGGGAGCCAAACCTAGCTTTCCACCAAAGACTTCTGCGATGGCTTGGTGGCCCAAACAAATCCCAAGAATCGGCTTCTTGCCAGCAAAGTCACGGATCATGTCTTCCATCTTTCCGGCATCCACTGGCCAACCAGGACCGGGAGAAAAGACCAGACCATCTGCTTTTTCAGCTTCTTCATACAGCTTGGAATCATCATTTCTCAAGACCTGCACTTCTGCAAAATTCCCAATGTACTGCGCCAAGTTATAGGTAAAAGAATCATAGTTGTCAATCAATAAAATCATGGTCTTAGTTCTCCAATTCTAGTCATAGATTTAGCCTTGTTAATGGTTTCTTGGTATTCGTTTTGGGAGATGGAGTCATAGACAATCCCTGCCCCAGCCTGCACATAGGCTGTTTGATCTTTGAGAATCATAGTTCGGATGGCAATGGCTAAATCCATATCACCCGTCGCAGACAAGTAGCCGATTGCTCCTGCGTATAGGCCTCGTTTTTCCGTTTCCAGTTCATAGATCCGTCTCATGGCCCGAATCTTTGGTGCTCCTGACACTGTTCCAGCTGGAAGTGTAGCTTTCAAGGCATCCATGGCAGTGAGGCCTGGAAGCAAACGTCCCTTGACCACGCTGGTCAAATGCATGACATAGCGGAAGAGCTCCACTTCCATATACTTGGTGACTTGAACACTGGCCGTTTCAGAGATGCGACCAATATCATTGCGTCCCAAATCTACTAACATCCGATGTTCTGCTGTTTCCTTCTCATCAGAAAGCAGGTCTGTCGCCAAGGCCTTATCCTCTTCATCCGTAGCTCCTCTTGGTCGCGTTCCCGCAATCGGATTAGTTGTCACAATGCCATTTTTGACAGAAACCAAACTTTCAGGACTAGCACCGATGATTTGATAATCCCCAAAATCATAGAAATAGAGGTAATTAGATGGATTGGTCACGCGGAGATTTCTGTAGAAGTCAAATGGATTTCCAGTAACTTCTGCTGAGAAACGCTGGCTGAGCACGCATTGGAACATATCACCATTACGAATCAAGTCACGAGAAGTTTCCACCATTTCCTCAAACTTCTGAGGAGCGATATGCGGTTTGAAGTTCAACGGAGATAGATCCAAATCTTCAAATTCATTTGGAGCAGGAATGCGTAATTCCTCAAGCACTTGGTTCAAGGCTTTTTCCAAATCTTCTTGACTGCGATCGCTATAAAGAGCATCCTCTATGACATGAATTTTTTCTTTCTTGTGGTCAAAGACCATATAACTCTCATAGACAAAGAAATGCATGTCTGGCGTTCCAATGGTATCCTCAGGGATTTGGCCAATTTCTTCATAAAGAGAAATCATATCGTAACCGACAAAGCCAATAGCTCCCCCACCAAAAGGGAGATCTGAATGGTGTTGGCTCTTATGAGTCACTTCATAAAGGAAATCCAAGGGATCCCGATCAATCACTTGCCCATTTTGATAGAGGACCCCATTTTCAAACTGAATCTCAAAAACTGGATTATAGGCTAGGATAGAAAAACGAGCGGTTTCCTTGTCTCTCGGAATGCTCTCTAGGATAACCTTGTGTTGCCCCTTTAGGCGCATATAAGCCAAGATTGGTGATAAGACATCTCCATGAATGATTCGTTCCATTGTAATTTCCCTTTCAGTTTCTTATTTTTAATTTTTTGTCTTTTTTCTATTTCCCTTAAATAGTGCGGACGGGAGGTAAAATTATCCAGTGGATGATTTTAGAAAACCATAAAATGAAAGACCTAATTTTCGAGCTCCTCGCTCATTCATTTCTAGGCTCAAGCTAAAATAGTTCCCCGAACTATTTTACTCTCAAAAATTCCGTTCTAGAGAAGCATCTTTGCTTCTCTAGAATACCACTATGGCGGGAAATAGCGTTTCAATGCTCACTTCGTTTGCAAATATTTTATAGAAATCTATCTATTGATGAAGCATAATTTAAAACTGATGACCATATCTACGATAAATATATAAAAATCCCCACGCAAAATAACTTGCGTGAGGACGAAATTCGCGGTGCCACCTCAATTATAGGATTTCTCCTATCTCTCATTCCTGTCTCAGAACTTTCCTGTAACAGGCTGTGCGATAAAGGGCACTCCCTTGAGAATTATGTTTTCTTCTCTCGTTTCAGATGGACCCAACCTTACAGCTTTCTCTGCTTGTTTCCAGCAACCACAAGCTCTCTGGGAAAGAAAGTACTGTAATTTTTCCATCTCTTATTTCTTAGCTTCTAGGTAGTCTGCAATCGCAGCTACGTCCTTGTCTCCACGACCAGAGACATTGATGATGATAATGTCATCTTTACTTAGTTTCGGTGCACGTTTAACCGCTTCTGCGATGGCGTGCGAACTTTCAATCGCTGGGATAATCCCTTCTGTCTTACTAAGAAGGAGCAAGGCTTGAACAGCTTCTTCGTCTGTCGCTGCCACATATTCCACGCGACCTGAATCTTTAAAGTAGGCGTGTTCTGGGCCAACCCCTGGATAGTCCAAACCAGCTGAGATAGAGTAAACTGGCGCCAGCTCTCCGTCTTCCTTAAAGACTGCATAGGTCTTCATACCATCGACAATTCCGACACTACCCTTTGTCATAGTGGCTGCATGCTTGTCTGTGTCAAGTCCGTGACCGGCAGCTTCGACCCCAACCAATTTGACTTCTTCATCAGCCACATACTGCGAAAAAGCACCGATGGCATTCGAACCACCACCTACACAGGCAATGACGTAGTCTGGTAAACGGCCTTCTTTTTCTAAGATTTGACGACGAGATTCCTCACTGATGACCTTTTGGAATTCATGGACAATGGTAGGATAAGGATGAGGTCCTACAGCAGATCCCAAAACGTAGAATGCTTCAAGGTCATTCATCCATTCTCCAAAGGCTGCATCAACCGCATCCTTGAGAGTTCGCGTTCCCGTTTCAACTGCGTGAACAGTTGCTCCCATCATCTCCATACGGAAAACATTGAGACGTTGACGCTCAACATCCTCTGCCCCCATATAGACATCACAGGCCATACCAAACTTGGCTGCAGCAGCTGCTGTCGCAACACCGTGCTGACCAGCTCCTGTTTCTGCGATCACTCGTTTTTTGCCCATACGTTTGGCAAGAAGAATTTGTCCTAAAACATTGTTGAGCTTGTGAGAACCAAGGTGATTAAGGTCTTCGCGCTTGAGATAAATCTTAGCTCCACCTAGGTGGTCTGTTAAACTTTCCGCAAAATAGAGCGGTGTTTCACGACCAGAATAATCCTTCAAATAATGGCGAAATTCTGCCAAAAACTCTGGATCATCCTTGTATTTGTCAAAAGTCATTTCCAACTCATCCAACAAAGCCTGAATCGGCTCCGGTACAAAACTACCACCAAATTGTCCAAAATAACCTTTAGTTGTCATAAATTTTTCCTCTTTCCATATTAATTCGGCTTTTTGTTTGCTTTTAGTAATAGGCAAGGAGCTACAGATAGAACTTAATACTCTTCGAAAATCCAATTCAAACCACGTCAACGTCGCCTTGCCGTACTCAAGTACAGCCTGCGGCTAGTTTCCTAGTTTGCTCTTTG
>NZ_AJRH01000282.1:0-12146 GCF_000297015.1 Streptococcus sp. GMD6S
TTAACCATACTATTATCTTTGTATCTTTTTAATATTTCTTCATGGAGTGAATTGGTTCATAACTTTTGTTGGTTATCTTGGACTACGAAACCTATTATTTCTCTTCTTGTATTAATAACTTTATTTATTTTAATTGTATATGGAATTTATTTTTTACTGAAGCTACAAAAAGATTTTGGTTTTATCAAAAAATTATCCTTAAAGGCAGAAAAAGTTGAAACTGATATTGAAATCTTCTCAAATGAAAGTTCAAGGGTATCTTATTTTGATCGCTATTTAGATGATGTACTTTATTTGTTTAAGCAGTCTGAAGCGGATGTTATAGTATTTGAAGATATTGAACGTTTTAATGATTCTAGAATTTTTGAAAAATTGAAGGAATTAAATATAGTTATCAATAGAAAAAGAAAGATATGTGGCGAGTCCAAGCTGGTGTTTTTCTATCTTGTAAAGGATGATTTGTTTGAATCACAAGAGAGAACGAAGTTTTTTGATTTTATTATACCTGTAGTTCCTGTCGTAACCGCTTCTAATTCTCATGATATTTTAAAAAAATTGCTGACAGAAATGAGGGAATACACTAGGTTAGACAAGACGTTTTTATTTAATATTTCTTTATATCTTGACGATATGAGATTAATCAATAATATTTGTAATGAGTATCTGACCTATAAAGAAACATTGAGTAAATTACCATTAGAGCGTGAGAAAATTTTTTCAATGGTAGTCTATAAGAATATTTTCCCTAAAGATTTTTCACTTTTGCAAAGAAATCAAGGGTATTTATATGAATTGTTGAACTCAAAAGAAATAGCATTAAAAAATCTTAGAGAGGAGTTAAATAATAAGAAAAATGCTTTGGAGAGAAAGATAGAGAATGCTGAGGAAGAACATTTAAACGATGAAGTTGAATTATATGGAACTATCTTAAAAATACCGTCTGGAAGAAAAATAATTAAAGTAAATGGAAAATTTGAAAAAGATTTTTCAACACGTTATGATTACATAAAAGAGTTAATTGCAGGAGATAGTGAAATTTATTCCTTTGATAGTTATCATGATGCGGAGTATAATCAATATAAACGAAATGAGGATATTGATTCTTTATTTCCTAGTAGGAATACTCCGGAATTTCAAGAGCGTTTAAAGAATACTAAAAATAAAAAAATAATAGAAAAACTAAGAGAAGAAATTAAGAAAATAAATGATGAACTTGGTGAACTAGACAGCTATAGATTATCAGACGTTTATCAATATGCTAAAGATATTGATGATTTTAAAAGTGACTTTACAGAAGAAATAAGAAAGAATCCTCAATTCTCAATAATTTCTTTCCTAATTAGAAATACTTATATTGATGAGAGCTATCAAGATTATTTGAATTATTTCTATGAGAATACGATAACGGTAGAAGAAAAAGAATATTTAAGAAATGTAATTTCTGGCAGACAGAATAAATATAATATTTCTCTAAAAAATTTTGATGAAATCTTTAATTATTTAGAATTAAAAAATTATAAAAGTAGTAATGTGTTAAATTATGATTTATTTAGATTTCTGTTATATGCAAACGAACATAATGAGAAGTTGAAATTAATCTTTCACCAAGATAATATTTTGGAATTTTTACTGGACTTTTATAACGAATTATTTAGATTAGATGTTGAAAATAAATCGTTTTTCTCAGAGCGTGATATAAGGGTGTTTTTGATAAAATGGCTACATCATAACTCGGAACTCTTCAATGAGTATATTCGCCAAAAACATAGTAATTTGGTTGATAAAAGATTGATATTATCTTTAATGAATTTAGTTGATTTGTACGATTGTACAAAAGAAACAAAAGAACAAATTTCTAAATATCTAGAGATGACACAAGAGGTTTTTCTTAATATTTTTCAAAATTATTATTGTGATTTTGAGAAGTTTAAATACAATTTATCGGCTATAGATTTTAAAATTAAGGAATTTGATTTTGAGAGTTCAGGATATGAGGAAAATGTGCTGAATTATATTTATAAGAATCGCTTATACGATATTTGCAAATATAATGTACTATTTTTCATGGAACGGTATTCTGATATGGGCACAGAGTTATCAGATGTAAAACATAAAAATTATGAAATCATGACTGGTCAAAATGGATTAAAACCTTTACTAGATTATTGTCAATCTTCTGATGAAGAATTCCTAAAGTATATTTTAATGTATATTACTTTATCAGAGGGAGAGATGCGTGATAAACCTGAGTATATTGAACAATTATTGAATAATAATGTTGTATTTAATTATCAATTACCTCAGGAAACATTAGAACGTGATGAATCTGACGACTCAGATAATGACGAAAAAATTAAAAACGTTACATTAGAAGAAAAAATTATCTCCAGTATCCCAGAGTTTTATATAACTTATACTCAAGATAAATTCAATGATCTATCTAGTGAAAATCGAGAATTACTAGTAAAAAATCTTGTTCAGACTAAAAAAGCAGAAGTGAATACTGAAATTGTTTTAGAATATTTTAGCCAAAACAATGAAGGAGATACTAATTTAGTAGACTTTATTAATCAGAGTACTAATTTTAGGTTGGATAATAATATTTATCAAAACTTAGAGGAAGAAATTGGCAAAAAATTTCAAAAGTTTATCATAAAATCCTTAGGATTAAAGAAAACTATAAGAATACAGCTACTCAGAGATATAGGAATTCCTTACTATGAAATTTTTGACGATAAGAGCATAGATAATGATCAACTCCAAGATCTAATGTCTCAACATCTAATTGATTTTAACAAAATTAATATAGATTTTATAAAGGAAGAATATTCCGAACTCATAGGTTTCTTTATTCTTTATAATATTAATGATTATTTGAATTTTAACAAAGAACAGATTGATATAGAACAACTTGAAATTCTATATGAACAGAATGAATTTGAAGAAAAAATAGATTTAAAAATATTAGCACTTCTATTAGATAATCATTATAACGAAGATTATTTTATATATTTAATAGACAACTATACTTTTGATGAAGGTGACAAACAGCTTCAAGAAAATATACAAAAGATAGTTAAAAAATATATAAAACAATTTATAGAGTTGGATGAAGAAGGAATTAGTTATTCATTGTATGAATCAATCCTGAATTCGAATGATGTCTCAGCTGACCATAAGAAAAAACTTTTAGAAAAATTAATTTCTGTTTCAGAAAATAGAATCAAAATAGATAAGCTAGATTTATTAGGTGAGTATTTAGATTTATTAGAATTACCGGATATTATGCAAATTTTGAAGGAACAAATCAATGATAATAACTATACTAAATGGGAAGCTGCCTTTGAAAAATTAAACCAAAATGAAAGTAATGGTGGAAAAGGGAATCAGGATGCGAAGGTACCGAATTCTAAATTTAATAAAAAACTACTCGATTACTTAAAGAAAAGGGAGTTGATATCTAATAAGTCCGGAGGTGAAGGAACTGTACTAAAGCTATATGGATTTAGGACGAAACAGATCGAATTTAAAGATAGCTTGGGAGAAAATCATGAGTAAAAATAGTATCACTCCAATAAAATTTAAGAGTTTTTTAAATCATTGGTCATATACAAGATTAAAAGAAGTCAAAGACGTTCGAGATGGGACTCACTCATCTCCAAAATACATTGACAATGGGTATCCTTTAGTAACTTCAAAGAATTTAACAGATTCTGGACTAAATCTAAATGATGTATCATTAATTTCTGAGTCAGATTATAATGAGATAAATAAACGTTCAAAAGTAGAAGTAGGGGATATTCTACTTGGGCTAATTGGTACAATAGGAAAGCCAGTTTTAGTTGAAATAGATGGATTTTCTATAAAAAATGTTGGATTGATAAAAAATGGTGGAAAAATACAAAATCAATTTTTACTGCAATATTTAAAAACGAACTTATTCAATAAATATATTCAAATTGAAATGGCAGGGAATACTCAAAAATTTTTGGGGCTAGAAACGCTTCGTAATACCAAGGTTCCAGTTCCTAGTCCAGAAGAACAATCCGCCATCGGCTCCCTATTCCGCACCCTCGACGACCTTCTGTCCTGCTACAAGGACAATCTAGCCAACTACCAATCTTTCAAGGTTGCCGTGCTTGCCAAAATGTTTCCCAAAGCTGGACAGACGGTTCCTGAGATTCGTTTGGATGGTTTTGAAGGTGAGTGGGAGCTTCGTGAAATTAATGATTTAGCTGATGACTTTCAAAGTGGTGGCACTCCAAAAACAAATGTTCAGGAATATTGGGATGGGGATATTCCTTGGATTCAGTCATCTGACTTAGGGATAAATTGTCTATTTGAGATTAAAGTTCAAAAAAGTATTTCTGAGAAAGGATTGGAAAATTCATCAGCCAAAATAATTCCAAAGGATTCAATTGCGGTTGTTACGAGAGTTGGAGTTGGGAAGTTAGCAGTGATGCGTCATGAATACGCAACAAGTCAAGATTTTTTATCACTCTCAAATCTTAAATCAAATATAGAATTCACAGCATATTTGCTATATAGATTACTTCAAAAGGAGGTTAACCAACTTCAAGGGACATCAATAAAGGGTATTACTAAAGTGGAATTACTATCGAAAAAAGTACTTATCCCATCTCTCCCTGAACAACAAGCCATCGGCGCTTACTTCTCTAACCTCGATAATCTCATCAATTCTTATCGAGAAAAAATTTCTCAGCTTGAGACTCTGAAAAAGAAACTCTTGCAGGAAATGTTTATCTAACGTTTTATTTAACTGAAGGGGGGCTAACTATGCCAGATACAACTTTTAACCGTGAAAAGAAAACAGATAGACCTGTTATTGCACTTTGCTATGATTTTGATAAGACACTTTCTCCAGATAATATGCAGGCTCAAGGATATATCCAAACAGTACAACCAGAAGGTAGCGATATGATTGGTGATTTTTGGAAGGAGTCAAATGGTCGTGCCACGGCAAATAATATGGATAAGAACCTTGCTTATATGTATACAATGAAGAAAAAAGCACGTGGGCAAATCGTCTTTACAAAAGAGAAGTTAGCTGAGTATGGATCTCAGGTTGCACTTTTTCCTGGAGTAGAGGATTGGTTTAAACGCATAAGAGACTACGGGTATGATAAAGGGATCATTGTCGAGCATTATATTATATCTTCAGGTTTAAAAGAGATGATAGAAGGAACTACAATTGCAAAAGAGTTTAAAGAACTATACGCAACTTCTTTCTATTTTGATGATGATGGAGTTGCTGTCTGGCCTGCTCAAGTAGTGAATTATACTAATAAGACACAGTTTCTTTTTCGTATCTCAAAGGGTGTTCTTGATGTTAATGATGAAGCGGTTAATGATTCTTTCGCACCTGACGAAATCAGAGTTCCATTTCGAAATATGATTTATTTAGGTGATAGCGATACAGATATTCCTTGTATGAAATTGGTGAATTCTCAAGGTGGATATTCTGTCGGTGTTTTTAATCCAGATGAAAAAGATGAACTGAAGGCAAAGAATAAAGTCTATAAAATGATGAGAGATAATCGTATTTCTTACTTTGCTCCTGCAGACTATTCAGAGGGTAGTGAGCTTGACGAACTAGTGAAATTGATTATTGATAAAACTGTATACAATGAAAAACTGTATGAGAAAAAGTACAATAATCAAAAAGAAGCTATCGAACAAGCTAAACCAAAAGAAGAGCAAGAGAAATTAGATTTAATCAACTCATTAGAAAGTAGTGGTAGTTTCAAAAATACTCATGCTATTGTTGAGAAGTTATCAAAATATACTAGTTGGAAATATGAAGAATTGGAAGATCTCTTAGAAATTGCACTAGTAAATACACAGGTATGGCATATTTTAAATGATCCAGATATTAAAAAGTTTTACCAGTATCTTATTGAACAACTTGGTAGCAATACTGATGAGTTAATTAGAGACAAAGTTGAAAATATTCAACAAAAATTTGAATCTTAAATTGTAGATGAGAATTATTAGGTAGGTTATGACGGAAAATAATTTTATAAAATTAGATCAAATTGATACCGCAACTGCATCGAAAAATTTTGCAAATTTATTAAGAGAAAATAAGACATATTTTCTTAATGGTACTTGGGGATCAGGTAAGTCTACCTTTCTTAAAGAAGTCGACGATACAAAACAAGTTAAACTAGTAATCATTGATTTTTGGAGATTAAATGACAGTCGATCAACTCTAGAGACAGTTTTTGCGAGGTTACATCCATTTGTTTATTGGGGCTTAAGATTAATTGTAATTCTATGCATTGCATTATCAATCCTAATGACTAATGTAGTTGATTTGGGTCTAAGTGCTTATGTACCTAATTGGGTTGTTTTGTTTGCAGGAGTAATTGCTTTAATAGTTGCAATCCATCAGTTTTTGAAAATAAAATCAGATGGAATTTATAGCTGGTTGTTGACTAAAAATTATCTTTCATGTAGGAAGAAAATCTTGGTTGTTGACGACTTTGACAGGATGACTCCAGCTCAACAGGAAGCAAGTTATAAACTGTTTAGTTTACTCAATGGAAAACTTCCGATTATTTTTATTGGAGATATAGAGATAATCCATAGAAGTGAGAGTAATTATCTTTCAAAAATTATAGATCGACGAATTGAGTTGCCATTTGTTCTCCATCCTACAAAAATATGGAGTGATTATTTCGAACAATTGGAAAAGAGATTAGAAATAAAGCTTTCTGATGGATTTAAGAGGGCGTTCATAACAGATGAAAGAAATTTACGAGACAGAGAACGTTTTAATGATTATGTTAATCTAGAATTGATTGGACGTAATAAAGAGAAATATGTTCAAATTGAGCAACAACTTGTTGTTATATATCTTTTTCTATATTATCCAAAATTTTATGAAAGTCTAAAGAAAGATAAAGGATCTATTAAATTAGATCCGAATAAAACGTTAATATTAAAAGAACTTCATAATATTTTATTTGAAAAAAATAATTCATATCCTAGTTGTTATTTTTTAAATAAGGAAGCTTACCTTATAAATGAAGTACCATCAAATAGACTCACTGGAGAATTGATTCAGATTATTGATGATGAACGACAGCTTTCTAATGAAATTTTACTTTCACAGAATGATTTCCGAGATTTTATCAATGGAGAATACGAAAAACTAACTAATCAACAACAAGATTTATTGTTTTCAAATGCTTTAAAAGTATCAACTCACAGTGAAGATAACTTGCTAGTAAATCTTATTTTGCAGAAGAAGGTTAAGACTGAAATTCCTGAATATAGGATAGGGACTCAAGATGTGAATATTGAATTAGTTAAAAAGACTTATTTATTTTTAAAGAGTGTTTTAGGTAAAACAGATGTAAGCGAGATATTCTATTTTATTTTCAAACATAAAATTTTTAGATATCAAGATATGGAAGGTGTTAATACAGGATTAAGTCCTGATGATAAAGAATTTCCATCATACAGGTGGAAATATATAGTAATTTTGATTCACTTGTATGAACTAGATAAAGTACTTCAATTTTATGAATGGAGCAATACTATCTGGGGAGCCATAATGAAACTAAGTACAGAAGAGTTCCTCCGTTTTTGGATAGAATTTGGATTTATAAGTAATAAAGATCAGAATAAACCTGGGTATAATTCTAAAAATAAAGAATATATTTTTGTAAAAGATTTTAACACTTATGCTGACGAAGAAGATATTATTTTCTTAAAAGGAAGTATTAAGGAAAGATTAAACGAACTTGAAAAAGAAGGATTCAAATTCGAAGATTAAAAGCTAAAAGGAGTTGCCATGGTATCAGTAACACAACGTATAAAAGACATTCAGCAACCTCGAGGTGGTTATCTGCCCATCAAATTATTTTCAGTAGAGCAGTTCGAAGACCATAGAGTTCTGCATCCTGTAGAGTCTTTATCTCCTAGTTTAGTGGGGATTTGTGTGGACTACTTGACACGCTTTATGAAAGGGACAGAAGCCCATGATGCTTTCAGAATTTCTCTAAAGGGAGCTCAGATGGTTGGTATGGGAGACCTAGCAGAAGCACTGCTCGATTTGGTGACAGGATTGGACGATTTATCGATAGAAAGTGCGTGTCGTTTGGTTTCTTTTGATGTTGTTTATCGTGCAGGGAAACAGTATTATAAGCCTTTTGAGGAAATTATAGTAGATGCAGAAACGATAGAGAATATTCGTATCATGGTAGAACGAAGTCTTTGCTTTTTCGACCTCTATGGTCCTTTGGTAAAGGATGGTTTTAACTTTTTGGGAGGCTATACAGATACGATTGATAAGGGTGATGGAGATTTTCTGACCAAGGATACACTGTGGGATTTTAAGGTGACTAAAACAGCTCCTAATAAAGACCATACACTACAAGTCCTTGTCTACTATATCATGGGCCTACATTCCTTTGACCCTGACTTCCTGTCTATCGAAAATCTTGGATTTTATAACCCTCGAAAAAATATCGTTTATCAACTTCCAGTCTCTTCTATTCCTTTAGATTTGATTCAAACGATTGAAAATGAAGTGATTTGTTATAAATGAATGCTTGTTTAAAAATAAATTGCAAAACTTAGAAAGAAACATTATGGAAACAACACAAACGTCCCAGTCGCTCTACCAAGCCCTGTGGAATTCAGCGGATGTTCTCCGCTCCAAGATGGATGCCAATGACTACAAGTCCTATCTTTTGGGCATGGTCTTTTATAAGTACCTGTCTGACAAGATGCTCTTTTTCGTGGCGGAGACCATGGAAGAGGGGACGGATAGTCTTGAGGATGCCCTTGAGGTCTATCGTAACTACTACGAGGATGCGGATACCCATGAGGATCTGGTCTCTGTTATGAATGATGAGCTTAACTACATCATCAAGCCACACTTGACCTTTACGGCTCTGGTAGCACGTGTCAATGAGGGAACTTTCCAGCTGGAAGATCTAGCTCAAGGTTTTCGTGATATCGAGCAAAGCGACGACCTTTATGAAAACCTCTTTGAAGATATCGACCTTTACTCTAAAAAGCTAGGGGCGACTCCGCAAAAGCAAAACCAAACGGTAGCAGCGGTCATGAAAGAGTTGGCTATGCTAGATGTGGCTGGTCATGCTGGTGATATGTTGGGGGATGCCTATGAGTATCTGATCGGTCAGTTTGCGACTGACTCGGGTAAGAAAGCTGGTGAGTTCTATACGCCTCAGCCTGTTGCCAAGCTTATGACTCAGATTGCCTTTTTGGGTCGTGAAGACCAGCTAGGTTTTACTATCTATGATGCGACTATGGGGTCTGGCTCTCTTTTGCTTAATGCCAAGAAATATTCTCATAAACCGCAGACAGTTGTCTACTTTGGTCAGGAGCTCAATACCTCGACTTATAACCTAGCACGGATGAATATGATCCTACACGGGGTTCCAGTTGAGAATCAATTTCTCCACAATGCCGATACACTGGATGAAGACTGGCCGACACAGGAACCGACCAACTTTGACGGTGTTCTCATGAACCCTCCATACTCTGCCAAGTGGTCAGCAAGCTCTGGCTTCCTGAATGATCCTCGTTTCTCTCCTTTTGGGAAACTGGCACCCCAGTCTAAGGCTGACTTTGCCTTTCTCCTGCATGGATATTACCACCTCAAGCAGGATAATGGGGTCATGGCTATCGTCCTTCCTCACGGTGTTCTTTTCCGTGGCAATGCGGAGGGAACCATTCGCAAGGCCTTGTTAGAAGAAGGAGCTATTGACACGGTTATCGGTCTACCAGCCAATATCTTCTTTAACACCAGCATTCCGACTACGGTTATCATTCTCAAAAAGAATCGTACCAATCGTGATGTCTACTTTATCGATGCCTCTAAGGAGTTTGATAAGGGCAAAAACCAAAATATCATGACGGATGCCCATATCGAGAAGATTCTGGAAGCCTACAAGTCTCGTGAGGAGATGGATAAGTTTGCCCATCTGGCGAGCTATGAAGAAATTGTCGAAAATGACTATAACCTCAATATCCCTCGCTATGTAGATACCTTTGAGGAAGAAGAAGTTGAACCACTAACTGATATCGTCAGCAAGATTAACGAGACAAATCAAGCTATCGAAAGCCAAACAGCTTCTCTACTTGAAATGTTGAACCAACTCCACGGAACCACACCAGAAGCTGATGCTGAGCTCAAAGAGTTTTTGAAAAACTTTAAAGGGTGATGAGTGTAATTGATTCGCTCATAATTCGCTCATTTTTAGGATACAACTTTGTTTCCATATTTCCTGGAAACGGATAGAAAGTAAGGAGAAACATGGAACAAATTAACCAAAAATCCCAGTGCCAACAACTCTGGGCTAGAAACAAATACCTCGTTTTGAGCCATTCCAGCAATATTTACAATGAGATTCGCCAATACTTGAAGAATGAACAGGTGGAGCTGAGTCAGGTTCAAGAGATGATTGACCGTGCCTGCCAGATCCCAGAACACAGGGGTCAGGTTTGCAATGCCTTTCAGCATATTTGGGGCTATTTCAAAAAGAAAGCGACAGATGTTGAGCGCAAGGACTATATGCTCTTGCTTGATCGCTATCGCTTTGGTCAGGCTTCCAAGGAAGACTTGATTGCTAAGACTCGAGACTTGCTTAATCGCTATCCCAATACCTACTTGCAACATTCGACTTTACTGAAAGGAGACACCCATGAGACTTTGGCATGAGGCTTTGATTTCACAACTTCCCCGTCCGCAGCTCTTGGGGCAACATCGAGAGTGCTGCGCCCTGCGTGGCAATGGCTGGGGCAGAAAGCATGCGACGGTGGACTATGTCTTTACCCACTCGCCCTATCGTCTCTATGCCTATCATCGCTTGATCATGGAGGAGATGGCTGGCCGTGGCTACAATGTCAGTCCAGAGTGGCTGGACAAGGACTACCGTGGCAAAACCTGCCCTCCCTATGAAGACTTGCCTGAGGAGAAGTTGGACAATCCCGTCTACAGTGAGCATGATGCAGGATACTATGAGGAATGTCTGGCTAATCTCCGAGAGAAAGGCATTGAGTTGGTGTAAGAGTCAGGATTAGCTCCACATTATAACTCTTCTCGTAATTTTTTCGAATAATAAAGATGAGACCTTTAGAATGATTCTAAGGTCTCCTTTTTATGAATATTAGAATTTGCTTTTAATAACTTTTGAGTTATAATTTAATTAGAAAGAGGCTACTTGGTGCATACAATTTACTTCTATAAGGACAAAAATGGAAATGAGCCAGTCTTAGATTATATGAGAGAATTGGCTAGTCAGAAAAGTAAGGATAGTCGCATCAAACTCAATAAATTAAATGACTATATTGAGTTGTTGAGTCAGCATGGGACTAGAGCTGGTGAACCCTATATCAAACATTTGGAAGATGAAATTTAGGAACTAAGACCTCTGAGGGATAGGATTTTATTTGTAGCGTGGTTTGATGGGAGTTTTGTTCTTTTACATCATTTTGTTAAAAAGACTCAGAAAACTCCTAGGAGAGAGATTGATAAAGCCAAGCGTGAACTGAAGGACTTAAAAGAAAGAGGGTTAAGTGATGAAAAATAGCGCCATTGGGAGTAATTGGAAGGATGTCCGAAAAGAACTCTTTACCAAGGAGGAAATCCTTGAAAGTGATATGCGAGTGGCCATCATGAGTGAGTTGATAGAAGCTAGACATGAGCAAGGTATCAGTCAGAAAAAGCTAGAAGAACTCAGTGGAGTAAGCCAGCCTGTCATAGCTAGGATGGAGACAGGAAAGACCAGTCCTCAGTTGGATACGGTCTTAAGAGTTTTAGCCAGTTTAGGAAAGACACTAGCAGTCGTCCCACTTGAACAGGAAAAAAGTTGATTAAACTGACCTATAGTCTTTTCTAATAACAAGCCATAGTCACTTATAAGAATCGTCAATAGCTTGTTTGAGCATTCCAACTAAAATACAGCCACAAAACAAGCGATACAAAGGATTTGAGACGCTGGTCTCAAGTCTTTTTCTTTTGTCCAAAAGAATGATATAGTTTCAAACTATATCAAAGCCTAATTATTTACAATTATACAGACCCTTTCTTTTCTGTTAAGATAGTTTCAACAACAAATTTTGGAGGACACATCATGTCAACTACG
>NZ_AJRH01000283.1:0-10557 GCF_000297015.1 Streptococcus sp. GMD6S
TTGAGCAATTGATTGTGGAGACCACTCTTGAAAGTCAAAAAATATTCGAATAATTATCTCTTATAACTGGATAAATATGTATAATAGAGGTATTATACCATTGAACAAATTGAACCCCAAAGGAGAACAAAGATGAATGCGAAGATTGTAGAATTATTAAAAAAGCGGTATCCTGCTGGAACAAGGGTGCGGCTCTTAAAAATGGAAGACCCGAATCCAGTGCCAATTGGTATGTTGGGAACGGTGGAAGATGTAGATGATATTGGTTCCTTGGTTGTTCAATGGGACAATGGCCGACAACTCCATGTGTTACATGGCATTGATGAAGTAGAGAAAATCGATTCATAAGAAATTAAGTCTTCGGACTTTTTTCTTGTGGGCTGAAGGAGGTGAGGGCATGGCACAGAAGGGCAGAAAGCCCAAACCAATTAGTTTAAAAATCTTAGAAGGGAATCCTGGCAAGCGTCCACTTCCAAAGAATGAAATACAGCCTAAGAAGAAAGCTCCTAGATGCCCTTCCTGGCTTGAAGAAGATGCCAAGAAAGAATGGAAGCGTATGGGCAAAATCCTAGAAGGATTGGGACTTTTAACTGATATGGATATGACAGCTTTTGCAGGTTACTGCCAAGCTTATGCACGCTGGAAGGAAGCAGAAGAGTTTCTTTCAAAACACGGCTCTATCATCAAAACTCCCAATAGCTATCTCCAACAAGTGCCACAAGTTTCTATTTCTCAGACCAATCTTAAAATCATGCTTAAATTCTGTGAACAGTTTGGCTTGACTCCATCTTCCAGAACACGACTTGCTTCGATGGATACAGATGTGGGGTCAGGTGATGAAATGGAAGATTTACTTGGAGGGCGCTTATGACATATTACTACATCCCTTCTCCCTTCATGCTTCCAACTTCTCATTATGACGAGAAAAAGGCAGACCGGGCAGTAACCTTCATTCAGAATCTCTGCCATACCAAAGGACGCTGGGCGGGACAGAAATTCTTCTTATTACCCTGGCAGGAACAAATTGTACGTGACCTTTTTGGTATCGTAAAAGAAGATGGGAATCGACAGTTCCTGACGGCCTATGTAGAGATTCCTAAAAAGAATGGGAAGTCTGAACTAGCTGCTGCGATTGCTCTTTATCTCTTATACGCAGACGGAGAAGCCAGTGCCGAAGTGTATGGGGCAGCTTGTGACCGAAATCAAGCTTCTATTGTTTTTGATGTGGCCAAGCAAATGGTTTTGATGAGTAAAGCTCTGGAGAAACGATCCAAAGTCATGGGAGCCACTAAACGTATCATCAATTATTCCAATGCTGGTTTCTATCAAGTGTTATCGGCTGAAACTGGAACCAAGCATGGACTCAATGTATCAGGTTTAGTCTTTGATGAAATTCATGCCCAGCCCAATCGCCATTTATACGATGTCTTAACCAAAGGGAGTGGTGATGCAAGGGAGCAGCCGCTCTTTTTTATTATCACGACAGCAGGAAACGATAAAAACTCTATTTGTTATGAATTGCATACCAAGGCCTTAGATATACTAAAGGGGCGAAAAAAAGATAGTACCTTTTATCCAGTTGTCTATGGCCTTTCAGAAGAAGATGATTGGAACGATGAAGAGAACTGGCTAAAGGCTAATCCCTCCCTTGGTCATACGATTGGGATTGACCGGGTTCGGGAAGCTTATCTGAATGCCTTAGATAACCCAGCAGAAGAAAATGTATTCAAGCAATTGCGACTCAATATTTGGACCAATTCAGCTGTGACTTGGATTCCGGAACATATCTATGATAAAGGAAGACAGCCGATTGATGTGGAGAGTCTAAAAGGCAGAGATTGTTATGCTGGTCTGGATTTATCTTCCACTTCAGATATTACAGCCTTTGTCCTAATCTTCCCACCAAGAAATGAAGCAGAGAACTATCAAGTTCTTCCATATTTTTGGTTGCCTGAAGAAACCCTGGTTCTTAGATCTAGACGAGACCATGTGCTGTACGATGTCTGGGAAAAGCAAGGCTTTCTTCTTACCACGGAAGGGAATGTTGTTCATTATGGATTTATTGAACGGTACATTGAAGAACTGTCCACTATCTATCATATCAAAGAAATTGCCTATGACCGCTGGAATGCGACACAGATGGTTCAGAACTTAGAAGGCATGGGTTTAACAATGGTTCCATTTGGTCAGGGCTATAAGGACATGAGTCCACCTTCCAAAGAGTACTATAAACTCATGATGGAAGGTAAAATCCAGCATGGAGGTCATCCGGTTCTAAAATGGATGGCCCAAAACGTAGTCATGAGACAGGACCCAGCCGGAAATATTAAGCCTGATAAAGAAAAATCTGTCGAAAAGATTGACGGGATTATCGCGACCATTATGGCTTTAGACAGGTGCATTCGACATCAAAAGAATGACGGTAGTATTTATGACGAGCGAGGAATCTTATCCTTTTAAATTTATTAGATTTTCCACAATTGAAAGAGTGATTGTAAAGCATCTCAAGCGAGGTGCTTTTTTTCATGCCTAGAAAAGGAGATGACTATGGGAATATTGGAACGATTAGGACTAAAACGACAGAGGGGAGAGCCCAAAAATAAGTATGAAGGGAATGACTTTTCGCTACTCTTTGGTCGAACCACGAGTGGGAAAACGGTCAATGAACGGACGGCATTACAAACGACAGCGGTCTATGCCTGCGTAAGGATTCTGTCAGAGACCATTGCATCTTTACCTCTTCATGTTTATCGATACTCCGAAGGAGGAAAAGCAAAGGATACGGAACATGTCCTTTACACGCTTTTGCATGATGAGCCGAATCCTGACATGACATCTTTTGTCTTTCGGGAAACCTTGATGAGCCATCTCTTGATCTGGGGGAATGCCTATTCTCAGATTCTTCGTGACCGTTCAGGTCAGGTGATTGGGCTGTATCCTTTGCTACCGGATCAGATGAGCGTTCATCGAAGTGAGAAGGGCAAGCTCTTTTATGTTTACAATCGTTATGAGGAAGACAATCCTAATTTTCAGGAAAAAGGAAGCATTGTTTTATCACAAGAAGAGGTACTTCATATTCCAGGCTTAGGGTTTGATGGTCTGATTGGTTATTCTCCGATTGCTCTGGCGAAGAATGCGGTGGGGATAACGCTTGCCTGTGAAGAATATGGCGCTAGTTTCTTTGGCAACGGTGCTAACCCCGGTGGAGTTCTCGAACACCCGGGTATCTTAAAAGACCCTGCTAAGGTCCGAGATTCCTGGAATGCAGTCTATCAGGGGACACGAAATGCTCATAAGGTAGCTGTCCTGGAAGAAGGTATGAGCTATAAGCAAATTGGGATACCGCCTGAAGAAGCACAGTTCTTGGAAACCCGCAAGTTTCAAATCAATGAGATTGCGCGTCTCTTTCGGATTCCACCGCACATGGTAGGAGATTTAGAGAAGTCCAGTTTCTCTAACATTGAGCAACAATCCCTTGAGTTTGTTAAGTATACCTTGGATCCCTGGGTGGTTCGGTTTGAACAGGCTCTTAAGAAAAGTTTGCTGCTGCCGGAAGAAAAGAAGACCCATTTCATTAAATTCAATGTGGATGGCTTGCTTCGTGGGGATTACCAAAGTCGAATGAACGGCTATGCGATTGGACGGCAAAACGGCTGGCTCTCGACAAATGATATCCGAGAGCTGGAAGAACTCAACCCTATCCCGCCAGAAGAAGGGGGTGACCTTTACCTCATTAATGGCAATATGACCAAGTTAAAAGATGCAGGAGGATTTATGAAAACAAATCAAAAAGGAGAGAGTCATGAATAAATTTTGGAATTTCAGCGAGAATGAAATGGGGCGTGTGCTGCATCTAAATGGTACAATCGCTAGTGAATCCTGGGTGGATGATGATGTGACTCCGCGAATCTTTAAGAATGAACTCATGAGTGGCACCGGACCATTGACCTTATGGATTAATTCACCGGGTGGAGATGTCTTTGCGGCAGCTCAAATCTACAATATGTTAATGGACTACAAGGATGACGTGACCGTCAATATTGATGGCATAGCAGCTTCGGCAGCCAGTGTTATTGCTATGGCGGGAACCACCGTCAATATGAGTCCAGTTGCTATGATGATGATTCACAATCCGATGACGGTCGCAATTGGCGATTCTAAAGAAATGGAGAAGGCCATTGCTATGTTATCGGAAGTCAAAGAGTCCATTCTCAATGCCTATGAAATTAAGACTAGTTTATCTCGGGTACAGCTATCCCACTTGATGGATGCTGAGTCTTGGTTTAATGCTAAGAAGGCTCTTGAACTTGGGTTTGCGGATTCTATTTTGTATGAGCCTGCACCTCATGAAGATGGGACGGTTCAAAGTATGATGTTTAGTCGAGCAGCGGTGACCAACCAGCTGCTTTTAAAATTGGCTGATAAAAAACCTCAGCCCAAAACACCAGTTTCTCAGTTAGAGAAACGGTTGTCACTCTTGAAATAAGAAAGGAATAACCATGAGTAAAATTTTACAATTGCGAGAAAAACGAGCGCAGGTATGGGAGAAAGCAAAAAGCTTTCTGGATACCTGTCGGGATGATAAGGGGCTGGTTTCTGTAGAAGATACGGCCCGTTATGAAGAAATGGAAGATGAGGTTGTTCGCCTTGGTAAAGAGATTGAACGCTTGGAGCGGCAGGAAGCACTGGACAAGGAATTAGCCAGTCCGGTTAGTCAAGCCATTGTCGCCAATCCAACTGTAGGCGGAGGAAATCCAAAAGGCGGACGTTCCTCTAAAGCCTATAACACAGCTTTTTGGAACAATATCCGCAAGAAAAACTTCTATGATATCGAAAATACCCTCAGTATTGGAGACGACTCACGTGGCGGTTACTTGGTTCCAGATGAATATGAGAAACGTCTGATCCAGGCTCTTCAAGAAGAAAACTTCATGCGGAGTCTTGCAACGGTCATTCAGACTTCAAGCGGGGAGCGGAAGATTCCAGTTGTGTCAGGGAACGGTGAAGCCACTTGGATGGATGAGAACTCTAAGTTCAAGGAATCAGAAGATACCTTTAGTCAAGTAACGCTTGGTTCCCATAAGGTTGGAACAGCTATTAAGATTTCTGATGAGCTGCTCTATGATTCCGTCTTTGATTTGGAAAGCTATATGGCTAATGAATTTGCTCGTCGTATTGGTGTGAAGGAAGAAGAAGCTTTTCTGATTGGTGATGGAACAGGTAAGCCAACTGGAATTTTTCAAACGGTCACTGAAGGGGCGACTAGTGGTGGTGCGACGATTACCTTTGACGATGTCATGGATTTGTATCACTCGCTTAAATCACCTTATCGGAAAAATGCAGTATGGATTTTGAACGACTCCACCGTAAAAGCTTTACGGAAACTCAAGGACAATAACGGCAACTATATTTGGCAGCCATCTGTTCAAGCTGGTGTACCAGATATGATTCTGAATCGTCCTTATTTCACCTCTAGCTTTGTGCCAACCATTGATACAGGTAAAAAAGTTTTGGCTTTCGGTGACTTTTCTTACTACTGGATTGCGGACCGTCAAGGACGTTCCTTTAAGCGCCTGAATGAACTCTATGCAGAAAGCGGTCAAGTTGGCTTTCTTGCTAGTCAGCGCGTGGACGGCAAGTTGATTCTGAATGAAGCGGTTAAAGTCTTGACCATGAAATGAGGCTTCTCATGAAGATTAGTTTGGAGGAAGCAAAGAACTATCTGAGAGTCGAACACTCAGAGGATGACCACTTGATTCAAGTCATGATTTCTGCCAGTGAAGAGTTGTGTTCTAGTATCCTACGCAAGAATCTAGAGGAAGTGACGGAGGAGAAAGAAGTTGACTTCCTTCAGACGATTGTTTTGTTTGGGACAGCTTATCTTTACGAGCACCGAGAAGAAGGAGGGCAGGAGAGTTTGGTAGAACTCCTCAAGGCTCTTCTTTCTGCTCACAGAAGGGATGTGTTCTGATGAAGATAGCTCCATTAAGCAAACGGGTTTTCTTTGAAAAACGAGTCATTGTGCAAGATGCTATTGGCAATGAAAGCAGTCAGTGGCAGCAATTGTTTTCTAGGTGGTGTTCCTGCAAGGTGCTTCTTGAAATGGAAGGCACTACAACAGTAATGGTCAAGAATATTCATCAGTTACGCTTTACGCTGCGCTACGACTCTTCCATTCGAGAGTTGGATAGTCAAACCACTCGTCTTCGCTTTGAGGATAAGTTTTATAATATCAAGGCCATTGATTCGTTAACTTATCCTCAGGAGATAATCCTGATAGATGCGACAGAGGAGGTACAATATGGCAACAATTGACCCGTCTGACCTAGCTCGAGCTGTTCAAAAGGAGTTGGAGAATTATGTTGAAAGGTCTACTGAAACAGTGAAAGCAGTGGTGGAAGACAGCACGGGGGAAGCTGTTAATGAGTTAAAGAAACATTCTCCGAAAAAGCGGGGGAAATATGCTCGAGGCTGGAACTCTACTGTGACTAAAGAAACGAATCTAGCTTTGACAAAAACGATTTATAATCGAACACCAGGACTGACACACCTCCTTGAAAATGGTCATGCTAAACGAGGCGGTGGCAGGGTTGAAGGAATTCGGCATATTGCTCCTGTTGAAGAAAAGATGATTCGCCAATTTGAAGAGCGCTTGAAGGAGAAGTTATGAAAAAAGATGAGTGGTTTTCATTTTTGAACAGTCTAGGTTTACCCTGTGCCTATCATCATTTTGAGGAGGGGCATAGTCCAGCTCCTCCCTTTGTGGTGTATTGGTTTCCTGCTTCTCAGAATTATGGCGCAGATAATCTGGCTTATCACAAAGGAAGTCAAGTCAGACTGGAGCTTTATACCGAGAAAAAAGACCTTGAATTAGAAGAGAAAATAGAAGCAGCACTCGACAGTCATTCTCTCTTTTTTGACAAGGAAGAAACCTATTTGGATACAGAAAAGCTGTATCAGGTTATTTATCATTTAAGTCAATAGAAAGGAAAAATCCGATGGAGAAAAATAAAGTCACCTTTGGTTTGCAGGATGTCCATTGGGCAGAAGTAACCAAAGAAGGAGATGATGGGGCGCTGACCTACGGGACAGTGGAGCGACTTAGGGGTGCCGCAGAGCTGACCTTGGAGCCACAAGGGGATTCTGGTTCATATAAAGCAGACAACATCAATTTTTATACGACAGAATCTAATGATGGCTATGAAGGAACTCTGAAACTGGCTCTTTTGACACAGGAATTTTTGACCCGAGTGTTAGGAGAAACGATTGATGCCCAGAGTAAAGTCATCTCAGAAATCGCAAGCAGTGAGAAGAAAAACTTTGCCTTGATGTTCCGATTTGAAGGGGATAAGAAAGAAACGCTCCATGTGCTCTATTATTGTTATGCAAGCCGGCCAACAGTAGCTTCTAAAACAAAGAGCGGTTCAGACATCAATGAAGTGGAATTGAAATTCAAAGCCAGTCCTCGGCCGCTTGATAAGCTAGTCCGTCGCAGGACCACAGAAGATACCCCAGAAGATGTCAAAAAGACTTGGTTCGCAAAAGTCTATGAACCAACTGTGAAACCAGGAGGTTAATCATGAGGAAAACGATTCAGTTATCAGGTAAGAACATTGAGCTAGCTACTAATGCTTACACACCGATTGCCTATAAAAAAGAATTTGGGAAAGATTACTTTCAGGATCTGTTTCAAATGTTGCAGGCAGAGTCGATTCTAAAAAAAGCTGAACAGCTAGAAGAAGGCAAAACTTTATCTGCATCGGATGTGGGTATGAGCATGTTGGCGGATTTTGATATGACGTTTTTTCACAGGCTCTTTTGGGTTTTTGCCAAATCAGCTAACCCATCTATTGAACCTTTTGAAGAGTTCTTTATGGGCTTAGAAGACTTTCCGCTTCAAACAGTAGGACCGGTTCTGATGGAATTGTTAAATCAAGGAATGACCACCAGAAAAAAGTCGATGCGTCGGAAGAAGCGAGTAGCGAAACCTTCACGGTAGAATCCTATCTTCACTGTTGTAAAGAGACAGGACTATCCATGTCAGATTTAAAAGAGATAACGATTGGCATGGCGCTGGACTATCAGACAGACTATGTGGAAGTGCGTACCAAAGAAGCAGATAGAACTCGCAAGGCTACGCAGGTAGACTTTGATAATTTTTGATGTGGTGGTAAGGAGGTGACGGTATGGCTGGAACGATTAAAGGAATCACAATTGAAATTGGAGGCGATACCCAGCCCTTACAAAAAGCTCTAAAAGGGGTGAACCACGAAGCCTTAGAAGCAAGCCGAGAACTGAAACAAATTGATAAGGCACTAAAATTTGACACAGGCAATGTCACTCTCTTAACTCAGAAACAAGAGGTTTTAGCCAAGCAAGTTCAAACAACCAAAGAGAAGCTAGAGACACTACGTCAAGCCCAATCTCAGGTAGAAGCTCAGTTTCAAAGCGGGAAAATCGGAGCTGATCAGTATCGAGCTTTTCAAAGAGAGGTCGAAATCACTCAGAACACTCTCAAAATCTATGAGAATAAGCTAGAGGGTGTAAACCGAGCTTTGGAGCAAAATGGCTCCAGTGTCACCAGCAACAAAAGTAAACTAGCTGCTTTAGGAGCTGAACAAAATCAACTAGCTTCAGAGAGTGAGAAAGCCGCTTCCTCCTTTAAGTTGCAAGAAAGTCAGCTAGGCCGTAATGCCAGTGAATCTGAAAAACTGGCCCTTGCTCAGAAAAAGGTTGCGGCTCAGTCAGAGATTGTCGAGAAACAGATTGCCAATTTAGAACGGCAGTTAGAGTTGACCAAGGCTGAATACGGTGAGAACTCAGTTGAAGCCAATAAACTAGAAAAGTCACTCAATGAAACCAAGACAGCTTATCATCATCTGCAAGATGAGATGAGCAGCATGAGTGGGGCAAGTGATAATGCTAACCACAGCTTAGCAGAAACTAACAATCTTCTAAGGTCTGAGATTCTAGCCAACTTCAGTGAAAAACTGAGCGAAATCAGTCAGAAGCTGATTGACTTCGGAAAAGCAACACTGGAAGCTTTTCGAGAAGTGGACGAAGGGATGGATATCATCGTCACCAAAACCGGTGCCAGCGGAAAAGCACTGGATGAGATGACAGATATTGCAAAAGGCCTTGCGACTGAAATTCCAACGGACTTTCAAACAGTGGGCAGTGCTGTTGGTGAGCTTAATACCCAGTTTGGGTTGACTGGTGATGCCTTAAAGGACGCTTCTGCGACTTTGATTAAGTACGCAGAAATCAATGGTTCGGACGTGACGGAATCAGCTATTTCTGCAAAACAAGCTATTGAAGCTTATGGACTTGAGACGAGTGATTTAAATCGAGTCTTAGATACTGTCACTTATACGGCCCAGGCGACTGGAGTCAGTGTTCAGGATTTGATGAACAAAGCTATCCAAGGTGCTCCACAAATTAAGGCTTTAGGACTTTCGTTTGATGAGGGTGTGGCTCTTATGGGGCAGTTTGAAAAAAGTGGGGTCGATTCTTCGGCTGCTCTTTCTTCTCTCTCCAAAGCAGCAGTCAACTATGCAGCTAAAGGAAAGACACTGAGTGAAGGCTTAAAAGAAACGGTCGAACAAATCCGAAACAGCACTAGTGAAACGGAAGCCTTAACGCTTGCATCCAGTATCTTTGGTACTAAAGCTGCTCCACGGATGGTGGATGCCATTAAGCGGGGGGCTCTATCTTTTGATGATTTAGCAGGAACCGCAGAAAAAGCAAAGGGAGTGGTTGCTTCCACCTATGAAGCAACACTTGACCCTATTGATCAGTTCACCTTAGCTCAAAATGCAGCTAAAGAGGCCATGGCCGAAGTTGGAGGAGCGATTGCAGAAACCCTAGCTCCGTTTCTCCAACAACTTGTTCCGCTTTTAAAAAGTGTTGCGGAATGGTTCGTGAATCTTCCGGAACCTGTGCGGGAGTTCATTCTGGTTGTGGGTGGACTGGTGACTGTTGCGGGTATTCTCTTACCCATTATTGTAGCCTTACAAGCTGCAGCTTTAGCTCTTGGGACGACGATTGGAGGGATGTTAGCTGCGGCTGCTCCGATTGTAGGGATTGTACTTGCGGTGATAGCGGCTGTTGCTTTATTGGTCATTGGTATTAAGGAACTATGGGAACATAATGAAGCTTTCAGAACGGCTGTTACGGATGCTTGGAATGCTATCTATTCAGCTGTTTCTTTCATCGTTCAGACAGTCGTAGACTTTGTGATGGAAATTTGGGGAACCTTGGTTTCTTGGTGGCAGGAAAATCACCAGTTGATTCAAGATGCTGCAACAACTGTCTGGAATGCCATTTCGACGGTAATCACCACCATTATGGATTTAATTGGGCCTTATCTAACAGCCGTTTGGGAGAATATCAAGCTCGTTGTTACAACAGCTTGGGATATTATCAAGACGATAATAGAAACAGTCCTAAATGTTATTCTTGGCATTATCACATTAGTTATGCAGGTGATCACTGGCGATTGGTCTGGTGCCTGGGAAACCATTAAGCAAATTGTATCTACCGTATGGGAAGGGATTC
>NZ_AJRH01000284.1:0-10491 GCF_000297015.1 Streptococcus sp. GMD6S
TTTTCCAAATCTTGGAAATTAAAGTTGGAAGTAAAGAAGGTTGGCAAATCTTCCTGCATGCGGTACTGAAGAATGACTTGGAGAATCTCATCACGTACCCAAGGTGTCGACTGCTCTGCACCAATATCATCCAAGACCAGGACCTCTGCTAACTTGATGTCATCCACCAAGGTCTTCACAGATCCTTCACCGATGGCATTTTTCACATCAATGACAAAACTTGGATAATGGAGAATGGTCGTTGATGCCCCACGTTTTTCAGATAGGTCATGAGCTAAGGCTGCCATCATAAAACTCTTACCAACACCAAAATCTCCGTAAAGATAGAGGCCTTTTCGGATACTAGGGTAAAGGTCAACAAAGGAATAGAGTCTCTCAAAAATCGGTAAACGTCCTAGATCATCCAGGTCAATCTGAGCCAACTTCGCTTTCTTAAGGCTTGCTGGTAGATTGATCAACTTGAGACGATTCTTGATTGCCGCCTCTTTTTCAGCCGCGATGTCACATGAAGTTACAGGCCAAATCCTTAGCTCTCCTAGCAGGTGCTAGTGAGTCTGAAGTTACTCCCCTCGTTGAGCACCTCATCGCAGATAAAACCTTTAACTTAGAGACAGCTCAGCAATATTTAAAAGTCTGGCGGTCTTAGCCAGTTGAAACCGTGGTATTAGTCTCAAAGAATGAAACATAAGGAAAACAAGTTCATTGTCAATTGAAAAGTCTCACATATAACGAAGAACAGGAGAGGATTACATTATTCTCTCTTTTTTTGATATTTGAATCACAGAGAATGTACCCATTTTCAACAATACAATCCTTTACAGTTAATTTAAGGGAAATATCATCCATTTCTTACTTTAGGGTATGGAAGTGAAGCAATTCTATGGTGAATGGTTTTATAGTAATAAAGATCATTCTAGTAATGTTTTAAAACTCCTCTAAAAAGGATTTTCCCATTCTTATGTTTACACTACTTTAGAAAACAGCATGTTTTTGTAACCCCTTCCATGTTTGTTGTTGTATTTTAAAACTTTTAGGTATAAAATGGAAATATATAAAATGGGATGAAGAGGGGATGAAGCATGTCTAAGAAAAAGTCCGATACTCTTTGGGCTAAGAAAAAGGAAGAAAATGGTAGATTTTTTTGGTTACCCTTGTCTCAGCATCTAGAAGATACAAAAAATATAATTGGACTTCTCTGGGAGCATTGGTTAAGTGAGGGGCAAAAAAAACTGATTGAGGATTCTCTGGATTCAGTAACACATGATGGCGGTTTAGGGAAACGACTTGCACAATTTTTAGCTGCTGTTCATGATATCGGGAAAGCAACTCCAGCCTTTCAAACTCAAAGAGGATTTGCAAATTCAGATGATTTGGATATTCAACTATTAGAAAAATTGGAGCAGTCAGGATTTACTAAAATTAGTTCACTTCAACTATCATCACCAAAAAAGAGTCATCACAGCCTTGCAGGTCAATATTTGCTATCTAGTTATGGTGTTCAAGAGGATATTTCGACTATTATTGGTGGACACCATGGACGACCGATTGATACGATTGAGGATGTAAAAAATCAAGGGAGCTATCTTTCAAACTATTTTCAAAATGAAAGTAAGGAGAGTGCTATCCATAAGAATTGGGATTTGGTTCAAAAAGAAATCTTCAACGGTGCTTTAGATGAGTTGGGGTTTGACTCTGTGAGAGAGCTTCCTAGAATTAAACAGCCTGCTCAAGTTATCTTATCAGGATTGCTGATTATGGCTGACTGGATCGCTAGTAATGAGTACTACTTTCCTTTATTAAGTGTCAATGAAAAAGAGGAGGTAGATAAGTTAAGACGCCTTCAAGATGGGTTTGAAAGGTGGAAAAAAACTAGTTTGTGGCAACCTAAATATATCTCAAAACCAGATAGTCTTTATAAGGAAAGATTTGGATTTGAACCTAATAATGTTCAATCAACCTTATCTCATGTTATTACTCAAATATCTAAACCTGGGATTGTAGTTCTAGAAGCACCAATGGGGTTAGGGAAGACAGAAGCTTCATTGATTACAGCAGAGCAGTTAGCTACTAAGACGGGAAGAAGCGGTCTTTTTTTTGGTTTACCAACTCAGGCGACATCGAATGGGATTTTTAATCGTATTGAAAAATGGGTTGAAAGTTTAAAGGATGATTCTGAAGACATACTATCTATTCAGTTGGTACACGGGAAAGCAGCTCTAAACGAAGATTTTTTAAAACTTAAAGCTAATACATTTAATTTTGATGATATAGAAAATGGTAGCGTTATCATTAATGAATGGTTTTCTGGGAGAAAGACTTCGGCTTTAGATGATTTTGTAGTGGGGACTGTTGATCAGTTCTTAATGTTAGCATTGAAACAAAAACATTTAGCTTTGCGTCATCTAGGTTTTAGTAAAAAGGTTGTTATTATTGATGAAGTTCACGCTTATGATGCTTATATGAGTCAATATTTGATGGAGGCGATAAAATGGATGGGAGCCTATGGTGTTCCGGTAGTCATTTTGTCAGCGACATTACCTTCTCAACAAAGAGAAAATATCCTTAAAAGCTATATGTCTGGGATGGGGATCAAATGGCGAGATATTGAAAATACGGACCAATTAAAGACAGACGTTTATCCTTTAATCACTTATAATGATGGCTCAGAGATTTATCAAGTTACAACATTCAATAAGCAAAACATAAAAGACATTCACATCATTCGTTTACAAGAAGAGCAGTTATTGGGAACTGTTAAAGATGCCCTTGAGGGCGGTGGAGTAGTTGGAATCATTGTCAATACAGTGAGAAGATCCCAAGAGTTGGCAAGAAACTTTTCGGAAATTTTTGGAGATGATATGGTGGAATTACTTCATTCCAGTTTTATTGCGACCGAAAGAATCCAAAAAGAGAAAGAATTATTACAACAAATCGGAAAAAATGTAGACCGTCCACATAAGAAAGTTATCATTGGAACTCAGGTGATTGAGCAATCCTTGGATATTGATTTCGATGTGATGATAAGTGATCTGGCACCTATGGATTTGCTAATACAACGTATTGGACGACTTCATCGACACCAAATAGAACGGCCTCAAAAGCATGAAATAGCTAGGTTTTACGTTTTAGGAACTTCCCAAGAGTTGGATTTTGAAGAAGGAAGTAGTTTTGTTTATGGTGATTATCTGTTAGCCAGAACTCAGCACTTTTTACCAGATATCATGAGATTGCCAGATGATATTTCACCATTAGTCCAGAAAGTTTATAGTCCAGATTTTACAATTGAGTTTTCAAGTCAGGAATTTCAGCAAAAATATTTAGATGCTAAGACGGAGCATGATGTCACGATTAAGAATAAGGAAACAAAGGCAAGAACATACCGTATCAATGATCCTGTCTTAAAAATATCGAGACATAGAAACAATAGTCTGATTGGTTGGTTGAAGAACCTGCATCCAAACGATAGTGAAGAAAAATCTAATGCTCAGGTTCGTGATGTTGAAGATACAATTGAAGTGATTGCTTTAAAAAAAATGTCTGATGGCTATAGCTTATTTATTGAAAATCAAGATATATCTCAGAATATTGATAATCCTTTGGTCGCTAAAAAAGTAGCACAAAATACTTTACGACTTCCTATGAGTTTATCCAAGGGCTATAATATCGATCAAACTATTGAAGAGCTTGAAAGGTATAACAACAGCTATTTAAGTCAATGGCGAAATTCATCGTGGTTAAAAGGAGCTCTCGGGATTATTTTTGATGAAAACAATGAGTTTATTCTCAATGGGTTTAAACTCTTATATGATAAAAAATATGGGATTACAACGGAGAGGTTAAATAAGAATGAGTCGATTTAATTTACTAGATGAACCCTGGATTTCTGTCGTTTATGATGAAAAAGGAACAACAAAAGAAGTTTCCTTGCAGGAATTATTTATAAATGCTCATCAGTACAAAGATTTAGCAGGAGATACAAAAACGCAAGATTTTGCTGTGCTGCGAGTTTTGCTGGCTGTGTTACATACTGTCTTTTCACGCTTTGATGCAGATGGTAATGTCTATGAGTATCTGGCAGTAGATGAGCGGTTTAAACAAATTGAGCCTGTGGAAGAATCTGATATTGCTGACTATCAGGATGATTTATATGATACATGGAAAGATCTTTGGGAAAGTGGTAAGTTCCCAGACATTGTTAGTCATTACCTAGAAAAATGGCGGGATCGCTTTTACTTATTTGATAAGGAATATCCATTTTTTCAAGTTAGAAAAGAGGATATTGTAGCAGACAAAATTAGTAAAGCAAAAGCAAGCAGTATCTCTGGGAAAAATATCAATAGAACGATTTCAGAGAGTGAGAATAAGTTAGCCTTATTTTCCCCAAAGAATGGTAAAAATAAAGAACAACTGACTGCTTCCGAAGTTACACGATGGCTTTTAACTTTTCAAGGGTACTCAGGATTATCCGATAAAGTTATTTTTGGAAAAGAAAAATATAAAGTGTCAAAGGGCTGGTTGTTTGATATCGGGGCAGTTTTTATACAGGGAACTTCTTTATTTGAAACGCTGTTACTAAATTGTATCTTGCCATTCTATGACCATGGTAATTTAGAAAGTATTCAATGTCCCTGTTGGGAATTTGCTAGTTCTGATAATATTAATCGCTATTTGTTTGGTAGTGAATGTACAGATTTAACTAATCTGTATACGATTTGGAGCAGAGGGATTTATATTGATCCAGAATATGATTTAAATAAGCCTTTCTCTTTTGAGATTGTAAAATTACCCGAAATTAATCATCGGGACAATTTTTTAGAGCCGATGACAACATGGAAATATAATACTACAGGAGAAAATAAAGATAGCTATACTCCTAGGAAACATCTCTTGAATCAATCGTTGTGGCGGTCATTTGGTTTGCTAGCAGTAGAAGATAGAACAGGGCACTTTAGAAAACCGGGAATTATTGATTGGCTCGGAGATATAGGTGACATAATAGGAAATAGATTATTTAATATTATTTCCATTAGTATGCAGGATGATGGAAATGCTACTTCATGGCTTCCAACTGATGAAGTTATTGACTCTATACTTATCAATGATTTAGTTTTGGCGGATTTTAATGAGAGTGGTTGGGTACCACGTATTAATGAGGTGGTAGAAGAAACAAAAACTGTCATTTCCAAAGTATATAAACGCTATATAGAGGAACTAAAAGAAATCAGGAATATCTCAAACAACAATTATACTAATCAGATGGTTGAAATGCTCTATTTCAAAATCGATCACCCTTTTCGAGAATGGTTATCCAGTATCCTACCAGATGATGAAAAGGATCCTAAAATCAAAGAATGGAGAGATTTGCTGAAAAAAATGGTTAAAGCTGAAGCAAAGAGCATCTTAGGTCACGGAGGAACTAGGGACTACCTCGGCATTGAAAAAGATGGTCGAATAAAAAATATTGCAACTGCCTATAATTCATTTGAATATTTGCTTCATCAACAATTAAAATAGGAGGTGTGTGTGTTGGAACAATCCAAACAGACAGTTGGTTCTGTCACAAAAAGAATTATTAGACAATTGAGTTATGAGTTGGAGTCACCATTGAGTAAAGCCGCACTGGCCAAAATTAGAAAAACGTTGGGTAAACCCTTGAGCGATGCAACAGATATCTGGCCGATTTTATTTGAGCATTTACCAGAGGAGTTCGTCAATTCATACCAGCAGCCTAGCTATGAGGAGTTAGCGATTTATACAGCTATCCAATTTTACGCCTTACATCAACAAGGAACTTCAACCAGTGTGATGTTAGATGAGCCCGATACTTATCAAAATATCGGTTCTGCTCTTAGTCAACTTCGAAAAGGAGATGACACGACAGCCATTGACAGAAGGTTCAATGTTATGATTACATCATCAACTTTTGAAGAGTTGATCTACCATTTACGCCACATGATGATGTTGCTCAAAACAAAGTCTCCTGCTACAAAGGTTGATTATGCTAAGTTAGCTGAAGACTTGTATTGGTTTTTAAAAAATGTACAAGAAAATCTTCGCCTAAATTGGGCAAGATCATATTATAAACAAATCAAAGGAGAAAAACACAATGACAACTAACCAACGCTTATTTTTAGATATTCATGCTATACAAACCTTACCACCTTCAAATATGAATAGAGATGATACAGGTAGCCCAAAGACTGCTCAGTACGGTGGCGTAAAAAGATCGCGCGTGAGTTCTCAAGCTTGGAAGAGAGCTATAAGAGACTATTTTAATACTTATGGAGAACAGTCAAATGTCGGTGTCCGAACAAAAGACATTGTAAGGTATGTTGCGGGTAAAATTGTAGAACTAGATAATTCTATCAGTTTTGAAGATGCACTAACCAAAGCAGATACAGTCTTGATAGCTACTGGAATTAAGAAAAAAGGTAAAGTCAAGGCACTTTACTTTATGGGGGATAGACAAGCTGAGAAATTAGCTCAAGCAGCCTATGAAAATCTGACTGATAAAAAGGAACTTCAAAAACTAGCTAACTCAAATCCAGCCATTGATGTTGCTATGTTCGGTCGAATGGTAGCTGAAGATCCAGTTCTAAACGAGGATGCTTCCTCTCAAGTTGCTCATGCTATTTCAACACATGCTGTACAAACTGAATTTGATTTCTTTACTGCTATTGATGATTTAGCTCCAGAGGATAATGCAGGTGCAGGTATGCTGGGAACCATCGAATTTAACTCTTCTACGCTCTATCGTTATGCCAATGTTGCGATTCATGAATTATCAAAACAACTAGAGGATGAGAAATCCTTAAAGAACAGTTTGAATTTATTCATCGAAGCATTTGCAAATTCCCTCCCGACAGGAAAAGTGAATACTTTTGCCAATCAAACTTTACCGCAGGCTCTAATCGTTTCTTTGCGTGATGATCGTCCTGTTAATCTTGTCAGTGCTTTTGAAGAACCAGTTAAATCAACAGATGGTTATGTGGCGAAATCTATTGAAAAACTGTCTAAAGAGTATACAAGAGTTGAAAAATTCGTGAATAAACCACTTTTGACTTTCTATGTGACTTTGGATGAAAATGAGAGTTTAAAACAAATTGGTGAGGAAAAATATTCAGTTTCAGAATTATTAAAAGATTTTTCGGAAACCTTAGAACAATTCCTCAAAAAATAGGTGAATGGCATGAAGACTATTTTGTTGAAATTTGCTGGTCCTTTGCAATCTTGGGGGACAAGTTCACATTTCGAAACAAGACATACGGATTTTTATCCTTCTAAGAGTTCTGTTATTGGGTTGATTGCTTCAAGTCTAGGATATCGTCGAGACGATGATGAAAAAATTGTTCGTTTAAACGAGCTGGATTTTGCAGTTCGAGTGGATCAACAAGGAAATTTACTCAGAGATTTTCATATTGCACAGAAGTATACAGAAAAAGGAAAGTTTGAACGAAATTATGTCACAAATCGTTATTATTTAGAAGATGCTGTTTTTGTAGTGGCTCTTTCTCATAATAATGAGCAGTTTTTGGAAATGATTTTACAAGCTTTGAGAAATCCCTATTTCCAACCATTTATGGGAAGAAGGGCTCTGCCGTTGACTGCAGATTTTATCTTAGGTGAAACTGAGATTGGAGCAGTTGAAAGTTTGAGAACTCTTGAATGGCAAGCTTCACCATGGTTTATGAAGAGAAAGTTTATGGATGCCGTAACTTTAGAAATCTATTCTGATAGACATTTAACCGATAGAGGTATTTATCAATTGAGACAAGATGTTGTCAAGTCTTTTTCACAAAAGGGGAGAAGATTTGGCTATAGGTATGAAACTAGAGAACTGGTTCAAGTTCGGAATTCGTTTCGAGATAAAAATACGGCACATGATGTTTTTAAGAGTATAGGAGATTGATGGTATGTATATCTCAAGAGTAGAAATTGATCGGACCAATCGCCGAAAAATTAGGCGCTTAACACATATAGGCGCATATCATGCTTGGGTAGAAGAGAGTTTTCCAGAAGAAATGGAACAATCTATTCGAACAAGAAAATTATGGCGTATAGATCGTATCCAAGATAAAGATTACCTGATTATTGTTAGTAAAAATAAACCTGATTTACAAGGATTAGAAAAATATGGGGTTGCTGGTAGTGCTCAAACCAAGGATTATCAACAATTTTTAGATAACATCTATACTGGTAGCCGAATGAAATTTCGAGTGGTGCTTAATCCAGTTATTTCCTTAGTATCACCAGATAATCTTAAAAGAGGTATTGTAAAACCTCATATTACGAGTGAACATCAGATGAATTATCTAGTAGAACGCTCTGACAAAAATGGATTCTCACTGATAAAAGAAGATTTTTCAATCGTTGAACGTGGTTATGAGGTGTTTAAAAAAGCTGTTAAACCTATCCGATTGATAAAGGTTGTTTATGAAGGGGTCTTAACAGTTAGTGATGCAGATCTTTTTAAGAAGCTTTTGACTGAAGGAATGGGAAAGAAAAAAGCATACGGTTTTGGTTTAATGACCGTTATTCCATTGGGAAACGAATCATGGTAAAAAAAAGTGGAACGAAGAAAACATCTCTGCGAGAACTTCCTAAAATAAGTGATCGTGTCAGCTTTATTTACGTAGAACAGTTTTTCCCGCACACGCGGGGGTGATCCTACCACTGCTCTTGCGATATTCTTTGCCAATCTGTTTTTCCCGCATACGCGGGGGTGATCCCGTGACTTTCCGTTTGGTGACTGATTATAGCCTATTTTTCCCGCACACGCGGGGGTGATCCCGGTGCAGTCAGCATCCTTGTCATTTTGGCAGGTTTTTTCCCGCAGAAGCGGGGGTAATCCTAACACGATTGACATTCCCATATTGAGTCAAATGTTTTTCCCGCACACGCGGGAGTGATCCCACAATTCACTTGTACGAACGGGGTGGATATCCGTTTTTCCCGCAGAAGCGGGGGTGATCCCAAGACTCTTACCATCTTCAAGATGTCTGATATATTTTTCCCGCACACGCGGGGATGATCCCAAGACCAGGATAAGCAAATCAAGGCACTTGAAGTTTTTCCCGCACACGCGGGGGTGATTCTACGATTGAAGATAATAAGAAAGAAACAAGTAAGTTTTTCCCGCATATGCGAGGGTGATCCTGGGTCTAAGAAAATGACCTTTTGAATGGTTGTGTTTTTCCCGCAGACGTGGGATTGATCCCATTTGCTTCTGACCGTTGAAATAGAAACCGTGGTTTTTCCCGCAGAAGCGGGGGTGATCCTGGGTATAGTAAAGAGGGCTTTTTAATGCCTTTGTTTTTCCCGCACATGCTGGGGTGATCCTGAGGGCTTGGTCATCGGTAAGAATGACGGTAGGTTTTTCCCGCACACGCGGGGGTGATCCCATGATTATGACTATCAATGACCATGAGGGTGAGTTTTTCCCGCATACGCGGGGGTGATCCTACGCAAGACGTTTCAAGTGCTGCAATCCTTACGTTTTTCCCGCACACGCGGGGGTGATCCTGATAGAAGCCGATTGGGTTTGACTGCTCCACTGTTTTTCCCGCAGACGCGGGGGTGATCCTTAAGTTCACTTCTTAAAAAAGATGAAGAATTGGTTTTTCCCGCACACGCGGGGGTGATCCCAGTATTTTTAGCAACTTTAGCTTATCAATGGAGTTTTTCCCGCACACGCGGGGATGATCCTATCCTGGATACAGGAATTGAACTGGCTTTCATGTTTATTTTTCCCGCAGACGCGGGGGTGATCCTGTAGACACATCTACAAGCTGGACAATCCCTCTGTTTTTCCCGCAGACGCGGGGGTGATCCTGTAGACACATCCACAAGCTGGACAATCCCTCTGTTTTTCCCGCAGACGCGGGGGTGATCCTACAGATGCTTGTATTCGCTTTATGGAAGTTATGTTTTTCCCGCAGAAGCGGGGGTGATCCCTGATTATCTAGCCCCATCTCATAGATGGCCCAGTTTTTCCCGCACACGCGGGGGTGATCCTCCACCAATTTTTCCTTTGTAGCCATCAAGCAAGTTTTTCCCGCAGACGCGGGGATGATCCTATCCACGTTTACTCTATCCTTAAACAAGTCAAGTTTTTCCCGCACACGCGGGGGATTGACTACATAAAATGAGATATAAGAAAATCTCCCTATTGAAAACTGGTAAATTAGAGATAGGAGTGTTTTTTTATAGGAAAAAAGCATATTTTGTGTCAAAGAAGACATCTTACATAACAAAGGAGAAGACAAGTAAATCGAATGAAGTCATCATGGAGACATTTGGTAACAATAACATCAGTTGGGTAAAAAACTTGTAGCAGAGTATAAGAAAATTTGTCTTGCATCTGTTTTCTTAGAGATTTTCAGAACTAAATGCTCAACATTTTTTGATTGGAAAAACGAGACTAAAATCCTTAGCTCAGATTATCGTTTCTATCGGTCTCGCCCAAAACTTTGCGGCCCTCAAAGCCTTGGT
>NZ_AJRH01000285.1:0-8105 GCF_000297015.1 Streptococcus sp. GMD6S
AATTTCCTTTCTCTTTGAGGTGATTAATAAATCACACATCCTATTTTACTATTATATGAAAATTATCCGTATAGTGCAACATACGGATAACCTCCAGATAATAATTTACATCATTTGAACAGTTTTTATAGCAAAGCTTTGAATTGGATATTCGAATCTTGCTCGAAGCAATCATCAAATCCACGTGGGTGATGGTATTCTACTAGGTGCTGATCTTGAGGATAAGTGTACTTACCTCCTACTTCCCAGATAAATGGATGGAAGTTGTACTGCAAACGGTCTTTTCTCATCTTCCATAGTTCTAAAATTTCATTGGTTGAAGCCATAAAGTTTGACCAGATGTCATAGTGAACTGGGATAATGACTTTAGCACGCAGATTTTCTGCCATACGAAGAAGATCAATTGAAGTCATCTTGTCTTGGATACCAACTGGGTTTTCACCATAGTTGTTCAAAGCAACATCAATCTTAAAGTCTTTTCCGTGTTTCGCAAAGTAGTTTGAGAAGTGAGAGTCTGCACCGTGATAAATAGTACCACCTGGTGTTTCAAAAATATAGTTAACAGCTTTTTGAGCCATCTCTTCATCAGTAACAGTCAAACCTGCCAATTCTCCACCTGTTTCATCAGCACCGTTGACTGGCAAAGTTACCAAGCAAGTACGGTCAAAAGATTCCACAGCATGAATCTTCATGTCTTTGAGTTCAATGGTGTCACCTGGTTTAACTACAATAATGCGTTCTTTTGGCACTCCCCAGCCTTCCCAGATAAGTCCGCAATGGTAAGGTCCGATGAATTTAACATGTTCCAATTTTGGATTATTCAAAATAGCTGCGGCTGTATAAGGATCAATATGATCGCTATGGAAGTGGGAAACCAAGTAGTAGTCTAACTCATTGATTGCAAATGGGTCAATGACCATCGGTTGAACACGCAAGTTTGGTTGCAATTTACGTACACCTGCCATGTTAGCCATTTGGTGCCCACGGACCATATCTTTAACTTTTTTAGTAGATTTTCCGCGATTTGACCAAAGGTCCATCACAACGTTAGCACCACCAGGTGTCTTAATCCAAGTTCCACAGTTGCCTAGCCACCACATAGCAAAATTGCCTTCAGGAACGACTTCTTCTTCAATTTCTTCGTTGAGCCATGTTCCCCATTCTGGGAAAGTCGCTAGAATCCATGATTCTCTTGTAATTTCTTTTACGTTTGGCATTATGACATCCTCCATTTTTTGTTCAAGTTTTCATTTCATACTTAGTATAACACCCGCCCGAAAATTAAAAAAGACCAAGAAAAACACAGGTTTGTGTTCATCATTGGACTGTCATGTTATAACTCTTCAAAAAAGGACTGGATAAGTAATTCTTGATTTATCAGACTTTGAATCTCCTGCTGCAGTTTCGTTGCGGCACGCTTATCCGGTATATAAGTTGAAATAATGGTTGATAAATTTTCGCTGAAACTTCTGCCGTCTTTTCGAAAAACCTTGTTTTTCAGATAATCAACTATACGCAAGATATCCTCTGCCTCCAAGATAGGATTGACCTTTAAGACAGGGAAGCGACTCTCTAGTTCATCATTTGTTGTAATCACCAAATCCACCAAGGCAATATCCTCAACACTTTTAAACTGTTCTGTTGTGAAAACTGCCCCGATTTGTTCGTTGGGAAGATAGAAACGACATTGTTTGAGCAACAGTTTAGAAACCCCTACTCCTTCGTCACAAACCAGATAAATTTTTTTGGTGGCATTCTGCGAGGATGGAGTGTATTTCAAAAATCCACCAACGTGAATCGTCAGATAAGCAATCTCATCGTCCGTCAAGCGTACAAGCCAGGCTTCCTCCAAAATCTCGGCACATTTTTTGGTGATGATAAAGAGCTCGCTGTACTTGGAACGGATTTGCTTAGTAAGAGGATTTTTAGAAAAGATGCCATAGGTCTTTCTAAACAACAAAGCCTTACAGTGAATCAGCAGGTTACGTAACAAGTCTTCCTTGTTTTCGATTTCCATCTTGGTTTGTGATTCAAAATGCCAAATAAATTCCTCTAAAGTGACTTTCAGCTGGTGAAAGTCTTCGCTTTCCGCATGGACGTCTCTATCCTTTCTATAGGATAAAAGGAGAATGGCCAACAGAGAAATTTCGAGTTCCGATAAAGAAATTTCAAATGTCTCAAAAAGGCGCTCACTCAGCCTTTCAGATACTCTGTACTCTATTCTCTTACGAATCAAGGAAAAATCTTGATCAATATCCTGATGCTTTTCTTGATGACGCGTGATATTATCACAACTTAAAAGCAGATAAGGAAGCACTCGCAACATAAAGGTCACTTCATGATGATTTATTTTTTTCCCTAAATCCTGTTCAACCAGAGGGACTTGCTCCTTGAGAAATTGATGCATTTGTCTAGACAAAAGCAACTCTCCTTGGAATCTATCCTTTATCTTATCTTCAAGAATGGTAACAAAAGCTCCATTTCCTTCCATAAAGATATGGTATAAGAGCGATTGAAGATGCTGAATTTTATTTAAGGGGTGGGCGCTAAGATAATAACCTTGTGATTTACTTACTTGCAGGGTTACCTGATACTGTTCTAGGCTTAACTGGTAACGGATGGTATTGAGATCATTCAAAACGGTGTTCCGCGAAACTTCTGTTAATTCCATCAGTTTTTCGACAGTGATGCGTTCTTTGGAAATTCCAATCCAAAATAACATCATCTGCATGCGTTCTTCCCCGCTCATCACATATTCGTAGGAGTCAACTTCGGATAAAAGTTGCTGACAAGCAAGTCTCTGCTCCTCCGTTAAGTAGATACCAATACGAGGAAGGCTAACAAGGTGGTGTTCAGGATTGCCCAATGCATCATTAATTTTATCAACGTGATAATAGACCTTTCTCCTTGATTGACCCAAATCTTTGGAAATGGTCATAATCGTTTTGGGAGATTCTTGATCCAGGAGGTACATCAATAGCTCACAACTCGTTTTATCTAATACCATCTTATCCTCCTATTATTCGGGACCAATCAATCAAACAGTCTCCCTATCATAGCACTTTAATAAAAATATTTCAATGATAATATTTATCATTGGGCTCGTTTGCTTTTCAGGTTTATTGCAAAAGCGAGGCCTAGATACCTCCAAGCCTCTTTTCAATTGCCCGTTTTTTATTTTTGACCATAGTAGGCATTTGGTCCATGCTTTCTTTGGTAATGTTTTTCCAATATGTGCTGTGGTGCAGGTTCAACTCTTGGATTGATTTGCTCTGTGAAACGGTTCATCTTGGAAACTTCTTCGAGAACCACTGAATGGTAAACTGCATTTTCAGGGTTCTTGCCCCATGTGAATGGACCGTGGTTGCGAACGACAATCCCTGGTACTTCAACCGGATTGAGACCGCGACGTTCAAATTCTTCCAGAATGACCAAACCTGTATCCTTTTCATACGCTACTTCAACTTCATCCTGAGTCAAGCTACGAGCACAAGGAATTGGTCCATAAAAATAGTCGGCATGTGTAGTCCCATAAAATGGAATATCACGTCCCGCCTGTGCCCAACCCACTGCTTCTGTCGAGTGAGTATGAACCACACTACCAATGGTAGGCCAAGCTTTATATAATTCCACGTGAGTTGGTAGGTCGGAAGATGGTCTCAAATCACCTTCAAGTACCTTCCCATCCAAATCTGTCACCACCATGTTTTCAGGAGTCAATTTATCATAATCTACTCCCGATGGCTTGATAACAATCACGCCTAGCTCACGATTCACTTCTGAGACATTGCCCCATGTGAATTTAACCAAGCCGTGTTTAGGAAGAGATTGATTAGCTTCGCAGACACGCTTTCTCATATCATTGATTACTTGATTCATCTTACATCAAACCCGCTTTCTTTATTAATGGGTAGAGGAAATCTTGTGCTTCTTTGATAGCCACTTTGGTTTCTTCTACTGTTTCACAGTTTTCAGACCACATCTCGATTAGGAAAGGACCATTATAGTTGGTCTTTTTCAAAATATCAAAAGCTGCTTCCCAGTTGACGCAGCCAGTTCCAAAAGGAACATCTCGGAATTGTCCTTTTGAAGTTTCGGTCACGGGATAGGTATCCTTGAGGTGGAGGGCTGCAAGGGCATGGTGCCCGATATAAAATTCACTGTAAACGTCATTATGCCAAGCTGAGACATTACCAATATCTGGATAAACAAAAAGATAAGGTGAATCAATCTCTTTTTCAACAGCCAAGTACTTTTCAATGCTATTAATAAAAGGATCATCCATAATTTCAATAGCTAAGATGACCTGAGCTTCCTCCGCCCAGACACAAGCTTGTCTGAGGTTTTTGATGAAACGTTCACGTGTTTGAGGGGACTTTTCCTCATAATAAACGTCATAACCAGCTAACTGAATCGTACGAACTCCCAAATCCTGAGCTAGTTCGATACATTTTTTCATCAGTTCCAGCGATTTTTCTTCTAGAACTGGATCGTTTGAACCCATTGGATAGCGACGATGACCTGAAAAACAGATGGACGGAATTCGGATTCCTGTTTCATAGATGGCTTTCACGATTTCCAATCGTTCTTCCTTGCTCCAATCAAGACGAGCCAAACGTTCATCACGCTCGTCAATCGACATTTCAACAAAGTCGAAGCTCAATTCTTTTGCAAAATTCAAGCGTTCCAACCAAGTAAAATGCTTGGGTGTAGCTTTTTCATAGATTCCAATTGGACGTGCCATAAATTACCCCCAAATTCGTTTGATTTCGTCCTTAAAGGCACGTGCTGCGCCTGCTGGATCTGCTGCCTCGGTAATTCCGCGACCTGCGATAAAGGTAAAGACATCCACTCCTTCAAAGAGTTTGAGTGTGTCCACATCCAGTCCTCCCGTAACAGACACACGGAAGCCCATATCAATCAATTTTTTGACCTTGTTTAGATCTTTTTCGCCCCAAGTTTCCCCAGCAAGCAGGGCATCACGAGATTGGTGATAGATTGCTTGGGAAATTCCCGCATCAAGCCAGAGTTGAGCCTGTTCAAAAGTCCAGTCTCCATAAAGTTCGATTTGGATTTCACCTCTATCTCCACGTTCAGCTGTGATGGCTTTAAGAGCAGCTTCCATAGTCGGAATGGTTGCACAGCAGATACAAGTCATCCAGTCCGCTCCACGTACAGCATTATTCTTGGCAACCGTTCCACCAGCATCCGCACACTTGGTGTCTGCAACGATGATCTTATCTGGGAAAAGGCTACGCAAGACTTCTACTAATTCGCTCCCTACTTGAAGTAGGCAAACAGTACCAGCTTCGATGATATCCACTTCATGACCAACAGCTACAGCAGCCTTAATGGCGCCTTGCAAATCTGAATGGTCTAGTGCAACTTGTAAATTTGGTATTCTTTTTGTCATCTTCCTACTCCTTTTTAGCTTTCCAAGTCCAAGCCTTCGAGGTATGGACTATTTTTTGATTCTTCAATCATATCCAAAACTTCTTCTTTGCTCTGGCATCCTTGTAAGCGGGCAATGGAATCTTCCAACTCAAACAAGGCAATAATTTGTGGAATCGCTACACTTGTATGAATCTTTGAGCTTGTCGCAGCCAAAGCTAGTAAGACGGATACTTCTTTTCCATCTGAAAAAACAACTGATTTTTGCAAGGTAATCAGTGAAAAAGCATCCCGCTGAACACCTGCCTCTGGCCTAGCATGGGGCATAGCCATCCCTGGCATTAAAATATAGTAGGGACCATATTCTTCTGTTGACTCAATAATCGCATCATAGTACTCTGGTAAAATTGCGCCACTTTCAATCAAGGGTTCCACCGCTAACTTAACTGCTTCTTTCCAATCAGCCGCCTCAAGTCCCAATCGAATTGAATTATTTTCAATCAAAGCCTGTTTTAAATTCATAGTTGCCTCCTTTATGTAAAGAGGGACTAGGACAGAACCCAGTCTTCACAGTTTCTGTCCAGCCCCCTCCAACCTTCTATAGTGCCTGACTGAGTTTTTCAGTGATTTCTTTATCATCCATCAAGTTGTCAAGCCCAATTAACTTCCCATTTGTTCTCCCTTCCAATTCTTGGATCAGGTGAAGAGAGGCGATAACGATATCATAGCCAGCTGCCAAACTTTTAGCTTCGCCGACACTGCATGAGTTTACTGTAAAGTCTGTTTGGTTTAGCTTGCGGAGCGCATTTTCCACCTTCATCTTGATAACCATTGATGAACCCATACCATTTCCACATGCTGCTAATACTTTAACCATTTTATTTCTCCTTTTCTAAATTCTAAGCTTCTTCTTGTACTTCGCCGTTATAGTATTTTTCTTTATCTTTAGCTTTGGCAAATTGAATTTGAGGAATGACAAGCAAGAAGAGGCAAACAAGCACATAACCAATAATACCAAGGTATTTGAAGATGTAGCCAAATCCAAGCCATGGGAATTCAAAGTCGATATTTCCATGGTAACCACCATAAGCCGCCAAGTCGAGAAGGGCTACGCAAAGAGCACCAAGGGCAACTTGAAGTACACCTGAGATAAAGGACAAGATAACTGCCGCTTTCCAACCACCACGTTTATCAGCGTAAACGGCGATAGCTGCATTATCAAAGAATACCGGTACAAATCCTGTGATGATAAGGATAGGATTTTTGAAGACGATGAGTAGAACGATTGTAATCAATTGACCAATCAAACCAAAGGCAAAACCTGACAAAACAGCGTTTGGAGAGCCAAATCCATAAGAAGCTGCAACGTCCACCGCTGGGAATGAACCTGGCAAAAGCTTACTTGAGATACCTTGGAAGGCATTTGTCAACTCAGATACGAACATGCGGACACCTTGCATCAAGATAAACAAGTAAACTGAGAAGGTGAAGGCTGTTTGGATAATATACATGAAGAAGTCTTGCTTAGCAGGATTGAACAAGGTTCCTGAAGTGATTACTTCTTTATTTGACATGATTTCTGGTCCCAAGATCAAGAGAATAGCACCAAAGAAGACCAGCATCAAGGTCGCAGAGGCAACTACTGTATCATGAAAGATAGAGAGGAATTTAGGCAATTTAATATTGTCTAGACTTTCTTCCTTCTTACCAAAACGTCCTGCGATTTTATCTACAAACCAAATAGCAAATTGTTGTTGGTGACCAATCGCAAAGCCACCCCCACCAGTCAAACGTTGAGTTGCTTCAACAGTCATGTTTGAGCTAATTGCCCAGTAAAGTCCACAGATAATTCCGATAGCCGCTGTACCGTAAGCATTGCGCAATTGTGGAACCAAGAAGAGAACCATAAGAGAAACAGTTGCTGCTTGTTGCACCATGATATGCCCTGTGATAAAGAGAGTTCTCACTTTGGTGAGTTTACGGAAAGCCACTAGCAGAATATTGACCCCGAAACCGATCAAAAGGGCTGTTGTTGCAGTTCCGACAAAATCAGGAAACTCAGCTGCAATTTTGTTATTTGCGGCTGCTAGTCCAAAGTAAGGGTCGATAACTGCCGCACCAATTTGAAATTTAAAGTTGAGCGCTGCCAAGATCGGACGGAAAGTGGTAACCAAGCCTCCCGCACCAACGTTCAGCAACATATAACCAACTGTCGCTTTTACAAATCCTGAAAAGACTTCATGAGCTGGCTTTTTCAAAAGCGCATACCCAATTAGTACCAAGAGACCCACGAAAAATGCGGGATTCTGCAAAATATTGCTAGAAAACCAATTTAGAACACTTGAAATGACTTCCATAACTGTTCTCCTTTATTTGAATTGTTTTTGTAACTTTATTATATATTTTGAAAACACAAACAAAAAGACCAAGAATTACACAGCGGACTGTTCACTCTTGGACTGAACGATTTATGATATTTTTGAGAAATTTTACTTCCTCGTCACCTCATAGTAAGGAAGTAGGCGAGTATAAGTTTCTTCTAATTTTTCTAAAATCTCTGCTAATGTTTGATTTTCAATAAAAGAAACATCCGACTTTACCAAAACTTTACGGATTTCCTGATTGCGTACCTTCTCGCGTAAAGTGCGACGGTTCTCCTCAGTAGCCTCCACCTTATGACTTTCCCCATTTGAGTAGACTAGATAATAAATTCC
>NZ_AJRH01000286.1:0-7879 GCF_000297015.1 Streptococcus sp. GMD6S
GGGTACAAAATAGTCAATAATGGGGTACAAAATAGTCAATAATGGGGTACAAAATAGTCAATTATTTATCTGCAAACCCTTGATATTACTGAGTTTCTAAGGTCGACAAAGTATTATAAAGTAATATAAAGTATATTAGAAAGTAAATTAGAAAGTATCTTCTTAAGAAAAAAATCTATATTTTATTTTTAAAAAATAAAAAAATCTTTCACTCAGTTCACTATTTTCTATCTAACCACTTACAAATATATTAGACTAAAATCTAAACTTCAATATCAAATAGGAAGTCAAATACATTTCGCTTCCTATTTTTCTATAGTTTTACATAAGACCCTCTGCATATATGATCGCATCATGAGAAAAACTGAGTTTTTAACGTTTTTTGTACCATCCCACATTTAAGACATCATCAGAAGCCATATTTTGGCCGTTAACAGCATCCTTGAGTATTTACAGTAGTTTTTCCTTTGCTAAACTTATAAAACGCAGTATAGGGCTAAAAATGCATGTTAAAAGAATTTAATCTTTATCATGTGCTCACTGCTAAAGATATACTAAAGAAATTTAGTCAAAAAACTCAGTTTTTCTTGTATTATGGTGTATTATTAAATAATACTGTGTGGTATAATATGTATTATATTAGTTAACGGGGTGAAAGTTTTGACTGAAAAAATGACTGTCCTAAATATCAGGATGAGCGTTGAAGAAAAAGAAGAATTAAAGGAAAGAGCTGCAGAACTTGGAGATTCGATCAGTTCATATGCTAGAAAAGTACTCTTCCAAGAGGATAATACAAGCGACTACGTAGATAATACAAATGTATTACAAGAGAAAGATGAGCGTATATCAGACCTTAAAACTCAAATAGACGACTACAAGAAGCAAATTGAGCAACTGCATACGATTATTTTGGCAACTCAGAAAGATAATCAGTTGCTGATTGAACAGAAAGCGAAGAGATGGTGGAAGTTTTGGGAATAGCTTTGAACATCTCATCTTTTTTAACTTTATATACATAAAAAAGTCCTCGAACAAACAGCTCAAGGACACACTAAATCCCTAGAAGACAACAGTCCTCTAGGGATTTTTACGCTTTTTTTTGATTAACGAGTATTTTGAGGCTAAATGCCGACTATCCTCGTCGTCCAACTATTCACAAATGAAATATGCTAATACATTTGCCATAACGCTGAAGAAGAGGTCAAATAAGTTGCTCACGACTCTCACTTTCTATCCTGCTCGGTAGGTTGTGATCAATTATCTTAGCTCATTTGCTTTCAATTTCTTTAGGGGGATAGTGGACGTTTTTTCTTTTATATAGATTGGCTAAAATAAATTCATCTGTTTCTTATACGTTTTTCAGAAATTGTATAAATTTCGTTATCACTTCTCTTACCAATAGCAATGACTTCAATAATTTCAATTGCATTGACAGTTTCATGAAAAACAATTCTCAGGCCCAGTTTTTTGTGTTTTAACTTCCTGTAACCTGCTAAATTACCGTGAAGAGCCTCTCCGGCAAGCATTCCTTGATTTTCTAACTTGATAAGTGACTTTTTAACATGAAGACGTTGACTATTATCTAATTTATAAAAATCATCTTGTGCTTCAGGTATCAATTCAACTTTATAACTCAATCCCAACCATCCTCTACATTTTCCAAACCTTCACGCCAATTTGAACCAAGAAATTCATCGACAGTTAAATTTTTTCGTGCTTCAAGTTCAAATGGAATTTTACGATCACGTCTGATTTTATTGAAATATAAATTAATTGCTGTAGTATAGTCAAGTCCAATCTCGTTTAAGACCTCACCGACTTCCTGTTTTAATTCAGAGTCAATACTTAGATTCAATCTTGCTTTTGTAGTTGTAATAGCCATTTAAATCACCTCATCTTTTTGTGTATATTATACACAAAAAGACAGATTTCTTCAAGCTATTTTTTTTCTCGTTGATAATTTTTCTGTATAAATTGTCAAAAAATGATGCTGAGATAGTCATTCTGAGCTGATTTCAGTTTAGAGGGCGGATAATCTATCGCTAAAATTCCTTACAGCCCCAACGGTTTATGCTGTTTTTAGCCACACTCTAAAACTTTCCGAAAAAGACCAATTTTTCGGAAAGTTGTTTTTTTGAAAAGTTCATCTCAAAATTCACCTTATTGTTTAAGAGACTTTAGGGCAAACCCATCTTGAGTAATAAGCAGTATCTCTTCTAGTACCTTTTATGATGGGACATCTTTGATGTTACAGCGAAGTAGTCAATCTTCATGTTGTTTTTCCATGCTTAGTCACCGACAACTTTAAGATCGCTAGCGACTACTTTTACTCCGCACCAGGTACTACGTGCTATGTTCCACATGACGGATATAGGGATTAATCAGTTCAACCGTCATTATACGTATCATGGGTTTAGCCATACTTTCGTGTATGTTCGTCCCCCTATCAGTGGTGGGGATTTGTAGGAAAGACACCATTTATTGACTTTTTGCACGGGTGGCTTTAAGATGTTGCTGGACGCCTTTCTTGATAATCACTCAGAGTCGCCAGAGTGTCTGGCCCGAGATATGGCAAGGATATACCGCTGCCTGCACCAGTCCTTCGACGCTGACAAATTGCGACATATCATGTAAATTGTCGCATAAAAGTAGTTTCAAAAAAAAGAAAACTTTGTTATAATGTATGTGTAATTTTTAGAAAAGAGGTATTAACTATGGAAAATCTAGTAGTTTCAATCTTTAGCACTGAAAGCGAAGCTTATCAGTCCTTTGCGGATTTGAAGGCTTTCCGCCAAACTCAGACGACCAAGGTTGCTCAAATCGCCTTGGTCAAAAATGAAAACGGTCATATCGTTGAAAAAGAACGCTATGACTTTGAAGATTCAACGACGGATGCAGCCCTAAAAGGTGGCTTGCTCGGTTCAGTTATCGGGCTTTTGGGTGGTCCTATCGGCGTCTTGTTTGGTTATGGTATGGGTAGCCTCTATGGTTTGGCTGCTGGTGATACCATTGATACGGCAGAAACTGGCCTGATTGACGTTGTTTCTCAGAAATTGACTAACGGTGAAACAGCCGTTGTTGCCTTGGTGCAAGAAGACAACGAAGCAGTCATCGATGCTTACTTCACCAAGTACGACACCCAAATCGTGCGTTGGGATGTAGCAACCGTCGTAGCCGAAATCGAAGCAGCTCTGCAAGTCCAAGAAGACCTCTACAACCAGGCACGTGCACAAATGAAGGCTGAACGTAAAGCCGAACGCAAGGCTAAACTTGAAGAATTCAAGGCAAATGTCAAAGCAAAATTTGACAAATTGAAAGCGTAAGCACTCAAGCATCTCATAAAAAATAGGCTTTCTACTTCTGGAAGATAGCCTATTTTTTTAAAAAACTTCTTCGCGATCAATCCCTGGGTATGGAGCTTGATCATTTAAAATACGATTTAAACAATCTATGCTCGCTTGTAGATAGAACAATTCATTTTTTATGGCTGCTGCATCAGATATTTCTGCTAATCGACCACACTGCCGTTGCATATGCCAGATTACCTTTTGGATATTTTTTTCTTTTAAATTTTTCATGGTTAAATTATATCTTGAGAAGTTCTTGAATTTTTTAAAAATCCTGAAACGCTTGAATTTTAAGCTCAACAATCAATTTATTTAATAGTAGTAAATATTGTGTATTCTCGAGTTATTGACTATAGAGATTTGGTATGTTAAAATACAATTGAGATATGATATTCTTCTTCATTGAAGCTCCATGTCTCTAGCTAGATTTCGCTGATTCATAACCTCTTTCTTTTATAAGAAAGGAGTTTCTATGGATATAGAAATTAAAAAATTATTCAGCGAGATTATTAACGTAGTAATAAAAATCACTATCACATCTGTATTTTTTAGTGAACTATTAGCTACTACGTTGATTCTTGAAGTTCCCTCATTGATGGAACGTTTATACTCCATCTATGATAAACGGAAAAAACAAGACAAATCTTCATTTTTAACGTGTGAATACACAAAAAAACAAAAATGGAAATGGAGGCGGCTCACTCTTTTTGTTTTATCAAGTGCATTCTTATTCATGTTATTTAAACAGCATGAAGACTCATTTGATTTGTTGTTGAAAATACTTAGTCGTAATTCTGCATTTATTTCGCGTTTTATGTTAGATAGTGTTGAAATGACAATAAAAAAACGATTACGACAGCAGTTAAACAATCGTAATCGTCAATAATAGTATCCACTCAAAAGAGTGTATGAATCATATTTGTAAATTACGCCAATAATTTACAAATCGAAATCTAGTAACGAAACTTCCAAAAAATTTTTTTGGGAGTTTTTATGTAATAATTTATTCTTCAGAAAATTATTTGTGTTAATTAAAACATTAATTGCGTTAATTAAACACTGACATATTGTATCACATTTACACATTTTTGTCAATTTGACATCGTGAATTTATTGATATTTCGCTTGAAATTGTAATTTTTTTTTCGTTTTCCTCAAACAGGAAGTTTTCCTATCATACTTTGATTTGCCCATGATTTTCTGTTAATCTAGTAATAGATAAAATTGCAAGGTGAAATCATGACAAAATTAGAGAAAAAATATGACGAATTAGAGGGATTTTGGTCTCCTGCCGTTCGATTATATGTAGATTATTTTTTTACTACAAATACAAAAGACTTATACAACTACCGTAAGTTAAATAGCTTGAAAAAATTCCTTGATTTCTACGCGAGTAACCATCTTAAAAAGTCTACCAATGAATTAACCATGGATGATTTAGAGCAAACACCTGTAGAAGTTGTTGCAGATTATGTCAACTCTTTAGAGCTAAAACCAGACGGTAAAAAACGATTTATTAGTGTCTTAAACTCATTCTGGAACTACTACACTGTTGTATCATTCTCAGGTGATAGAAAAGCCCCATACTTCTACCGCAATGTTATGAACGAATGGATCAATGAGTATGGCATACTTTCTATTTTTTCATCAAAAAGAGGAGCAGGGAACACAGTACGAGTAGTTCATTATGATTTGCCATCTATGCTATACTTTTTTGATGAAATTGATAAGAATGAGAAACCTATGAGTCCCTATGACTTCTTCCTTGATGAAGAAGAAGGCTCATCTAAATTGCTGAAAAATAAAGACAGGGATTTAGCAATCATCGCTTTACTTGCTGGAACTGGAGTTGATCTTGAACAATTAGCGCAAACTACTTATAGAGATATTGACTTACACAAACAGACGCTAATAGTTACATCTCCTAAAGGTGAACGGATTAAGAAACCTATTTTAAGTGAATTTATCCACTATATCTCACCGTACATTAAAGAAAGAGAGAAATCGGTAACTACTAATACTAGTGATTCTCTATTTCTCGACTTCAAAAGAAGACCACTAACTGCTCCAAAAATATCAGGAGTAATAAGTAGGATAGAGCGCATTTTTGAAAAATCTTTATCCGCAGCCATTTTAAAACAGACTCATTCGTGCATTCTACTTGAGAAAAATAAGGATTTTTTGGATCTAGTCCAAAGAGAAAAGTAATATGGGGTCAATTTTGCGCACCTTTTTCTCATATATTACAAGACTCTCTATCCCCTTTTGTTATTTTTAATTCAATTTTTCAATAAATAAAAAAGAGAGACTTAACTAAGTACTCTCTTTTTTTACTTTTATTATCGGATATAAAGGCTCATGAGAAAATAATTGTGAGGCATATTGTAGTATTGTTTTGTAATCTCTGAAGAGAATACTAACCCAACCATAGCATAATCATCTTTGTATCTCTCGTAGAGTTTTTCAAAATAATCAGGGTTGCTAACGTCACCATAGTTTAATTTTACAAGGGGCATTTTTTCTTTGTCAAAATAATCATCTATGTAGGTCAAGATTAAAGAGAATGGACTATCAGGTTCTTCCACTAATTCAGCCGATACTATATCGTAAGGCATGATACGTTCTGTCATACACTTCTCTAATAATCTTTCGTTTTCTTGACGTTCATCAATCACTATATCGTGCATGATGGCCTCTGTGATTTGAGACAGTGCATTGACCTCTGGTAATGCAAACAAGGTTACGGTATTCTCTTGTGTTTTCTCGTAGTAAGAAAAGCCACTGTCTCCAAAAGGTACGGTATATAAATTGTCAATAAAATTCACAATGCGTACATGCAGACGATTATCTTTTGGCTCTGAAATATTATCAAAGACAAAGAAAATTGTATCTCCTCGATAATATTTCATTTGAAAGTATCCCATTATCTTCCCAAGCAGCTTGAAGTGAGGCTCTGTATTCCTGTCATACTCAATTAAATACCTCTGGCCTCGAACAAAGATCACTGCATCTGGGACAAGTGAAATAAGTTTTCGGTTAAACGGAAAAAAGTAAGTGATGTTCAATTCTCTGGGTGATAAATCTGTGCACTGTTCAACTATTCGTCTACCGATTTTCAGAGCTAATCTTCTTGTATGATAATCATGTAGATGTATTTTTCTGATACCATCTTTACCACCAATCATTTTGTTTGTCTTAAGGCTATAATGCGAACCTTTAAACTCTGTTACCTTTGTCAGCTCAGTAAGACCTGGTATTTCATGAATGATATCTAACAACCAGTCAGCAAAATACTTAGGAACATATAGAAACTTAGTCTTACCTATTCTATAATTGTCTTCAAAGTGACTGAGGGGCATTCTGCTATTTCCTATGAAGGAATACAGTGTTCTGTTGTTTAATTCTTTACCCGTAAGGATATAATACTGATCCAGTATCATTTCTCTTGAAAAATACCTTAAGCGAATTAAATGATACATGAGTAAGATTGTGTCTCTTGTAAAATATATCTTCTTTGCACCATTTGGACTTGGCAAGTAATAAGCCACTACATCTTTTGGGATCTGCTCTATTTTTTCTTTGCTTTTTCTTTGTTTTCTTTTAGCGTTCATAAATCATTTTCTCTTCTCTATTTTTATCAAGTATCCTTCTTTCACTTTTTCATATACTTGTATTTCAGACCAATCTTCTTTACGAAATAAATCAGCAATTCTTCTTTGCTCTTGGATAAGATTCCCATTTTTGTCCTTTATTTCATCTTGATAGACTGATTCTGATACATAAAGTGTTAATTCTTGACTACTATGATTTTTGTCAATCTGCAAAAAAATAATATAATCATTAAAGGCCATATGTTTTCGACCTTCAGGTCCTATGAACTGTTTATATGAGACCATTCTGAATTTAATACTATCTATAAAATGTTCAAACTGATTATTAGTATTATTCTCGTAAAGTTCAGTTGCATATTCTGATATAGCTGCAATATCTGAATATGAGATAGTTATGCTCTCTTGTGAGTATCTATCATGTATTATCTCTAATATTCCAAAAACAATCTCTACTTCATGCTTAGATAGCGGTCCTAGATCAAAATGGTCTGGCAAATCGCTATTATGATGTATAACTGCTATATACTCTTTTTGATCTTTTTTTAATTTTGGCATTGATTATACGCTCCTTGTTTGTTTCTTATATATATTTTATCACGCCTCATTTCACATTCAAAGCTATCATAGCCCAAAACGGACTATGATAGCCGAAAACGGTTTCTTCTCAAAAATCAACTCATTTTTAGCAGCTACAGCACGTTCAATTTATAGTTCAAATTTTAGTCATATTCTAAAACATAGTGAAAGTAGAGGTAATACCCCTATAAAGTCACGTTGTTTTAAATTCGACTCTACACTTACAGGGACGTGGGTTTTCGGTTCTTCTTTTGAACCACTATGTTTCTCGACCTAAAAAACCATTAACCACCTCATTCCTATTTCGTTGTAAACCAAGCAGCATCAAGGGATTACAGTAACATT
>NZ_AJRH01000287.1:0-7040 GCF_000297015.1 Streptococcus sp. GMD6S
CGCGTAGAGAAAATAGCCTTTAATATCGAAGAGCAATATACGGATGAGCTTGTTCAAGATGCCCGCCAAATCACAACTCCGGGTGTCCAAGGCGAACGAACTATCAAGACTCGTGTCTACAGTTCTAACGGTCAAGAGGTTGACCGCCAAGAATTATCCAATGAGGAAACTCTGGCTCCTGTCACACAAATCGTCAAGGTCGGCACGGCTAAACCAAACATGGTGCCAAATGAAGCACCGAAAGCGGAAGCTCTACCAGAGTATCCACTAACTTATACCGACGAAACTCGGGTTGAGAAAATTAACTTCACAATTCGTGAAGAAGAAACTGATGAGCTTGTTCAAGATGCTCGTCAAATCACAACTCCAGGAGTCCAAGGCGAACGGACCATTAAGACTCGAGTCTACAGTTCTAACGGTCAAGAGGTTGACCGCCAAGAGTTGTCCAACGAGGAAACTCTGGCTCCCGTAACGCAAGTGGTCAAGATCGGTACGGCTAAACCAAACATGGTACCGAACGATCCACCGCAAGCAGACGCTTTACCAGAGTATTCGCTGACATATATAGATGAAACCCGCGTAGAGAAAATAGCCTTCAATATCGAGGAGCAATATACCGATGAGCTTGTTCAAGATGCGCGCCAAATCGCAACACCAGGTGTTGAGGGAGAGCGCACGATTAAGACTCGTATCTACAGTTCTAACGGTCAAGAGGTTGACCGCCAAGAGTTGTCTAATGAGGAAACCCTAGCTCCTGTAACGCAAATTGTCAAAGTCGGAACAGCTAAACCAAATATGGTACCAAGTGATGCACCGAAAGCAGATGCTTTACCAGAGTATCCGTTGACTTATACCGACGAAACGCGCGTTGAAAAAATCAACTTTAACATTCGTGAAGAAGAAACCGATGAGCTTGTTCGAGATGCTCGTCAAATCGCCACTCCAGGAGTCCAAGGCGAACGAACTATTAAGACTCGCGTCTACAGTTCTAACGGTCAAGAGGTTGACCGCCAAGAATTGTCCAATGAGGAAACTCTAGCTCCCGTAACGCAAGTGGTCAAGGTCGGCACGGCTAAGCCAAACATGGTACCGAACGATCCACCGAAAGCAGACGCTTTAGAAGAGTTCGATTTAATTTCACTGCATAATCTCTTGGCAGAAGCGGATCAGATTAAAGCTCAGGCCCGTTATTTCAACGATAGTCAGAGTCATCAAGCTAACTATGATGCTGCTTTGACGGCAGGTCAAACGATTCTGAGTCAATCCCAAGCCAGCCAATCAGAAGTCAATCAACTGGCGGAACAAATCAATCAAGCCAAGGCTCAATTAAGTGGTCCTGAAGTTGTTAAAACAGCTCTTCAGACTGAGTACGATTTAAATCCAAGAGTTAAAACTTCGGTTAAATATAAGAATGCGGATTCAGAAAAGCAGACAGCTTATACTGACGAATTGACCAAGGCAGAGGGAGTTTTGAACAATCAAACTGCTACACAAGTACAGGTCAATCAAGTTCTTGCTAGCCTGACAGCAGCCAAAGAAGCTCTAAATGGAGTGCCTAAAGTCAAGCCGACTGTTTCCATTCTAAGTCTGACTGAGAATGCTGATGATAAGTCGGTGACGGTCCAATATAGATTGGAAGACCAGACCCAGTCCTTCCGTTCAGCGACTGCAGAATTGTACCAGGGAGACCAGCTGATTCGCACCCTTCCAATTACCAACTTCGCTGGCAGCTTGAAAATTGGCGACCTAGACTACTACACAGGCTACACTCTAAAAACCAAGTTGACTTATGAACTGGATAATGGCAGCTTTACTGAGTTTGAAACAGACAGTCGTAACTTTGAGCTAGAATACAAGAAGATTGCCTTCCGTGATATTGATTCCGTTGAGTTTTATCATAAAGAAAATGACCAATACAAGCGCTTTGTATCGATGAGCTCTATGCCTACGGATCTGTCTACCTACTTCGTCAAAATCAAGTCAAGCGAATCCAAGGAAATTCTCCTACCAGTTCACAGCATTTCTGAAGCAGAGAAAGATGGCAAGGCAGTCTATAAGGTTAATGTAACCCTTCCTGAACTCGTCCAAGAAAGTGAAGCGGGCTACAAGTCTGGGCACGACTTCTACATCAGTAAGGTGGTCCCAAGTCAGCAAAACGTCTACACCAGCTTTGCTGGATTGGTAGACGCTATGAAGCGAAATATGGCAGGAAATTATGTTCTGGGAGCTGATTTGGATGCGAGCGAGGTCAACCTAGCTCCTGCGGATTATGTCTACCTCAAAGGGAACTTCACCGGTAGTCTGACAGGTAGTCAAAATGGCAAGCAATATGCCATTTATAATCTAGCCAAACCTTTATTTGAAAACCTCAAGAACGGATCTTCTATTACCAATATCGACTTTAAAGATGTGAATATCGAGGGTACCTATGACTCGGCTGCGCTGGCACGTAATGCGGAGAATGCGCGAATCACAGATGTTTCTGTTCAGGGGAGAGTATCGGTAGTAGGAAACGCCTCTAACGTAGCGGGTCTTGTAGTTAATGGAACCAATACGAAAATCACGAATAGTTCCTTTACGGGAACTATCCTATCTAACAGTCAACACATCAAAGCTTATAATGTAGGTGGTTTGGTTGCAAACCTTAAAGGAGGAGAATCTCTTCTTAGCCAAAGTAAAGCAGATGTAACGATTATTAGTGGTGCTCGATCAAATGAACAACGTATCGGTGGTTTGGTTGGACGTCTAGAAAACAACGCTCGAATTACCAAATCTTATGTGACAGGAAAACTATATAATTCAACCACTAACGGTCAAATCGGTGGAGTGGTCGGCTCGAACTACTTTAATGGTTTAGTTGATAATGTGATCAGTAATGTTAGCGGTACAAATGTTTACAGTATTTCTGGGGATCAGGGCTACAAAAACGACCGCATTACGCAAGCATATAAAGTTACCAAGAGTGAAACCTTGAAAAACGATCAGTTTGTTACTTCTACCATTACTCAAGAAGAAATGGAAGAAAAACTGACTGCTATGGACATAACAACTAGCCTAGATGACACGAATCTAAATATGCGTTTTGTCGACTATGGTGAGGTAAACAATGCTCAGTTCGACCGCGGATATTCTTATGCAAATATGGAGAAACTGCTTCCTTTCTACAATAAAGAAACCATTGTTTCGTTTGCGAACAAGATTCCGAAAGAGCATAAGTTGAACAAGGAGTACCTACTGGATGTTGTTCCGATGAAGGGTGACCAGGTTATCACTGATATCCATGGCAATAAAACAGCAATCAATCGTTTGATGCTGCACTACATGGACAATACTATTGACTACCTAGAAATATCTTATCAGGGAGATTTCGTCAACCAAGGTATTGCTGAGTATAGAATGAAGGGATTAGACCTTTTGTATACTCCAGAAGCCTTTGTATCAGATTATACTAGTATTCTAAATCAAGTCTTGCCAGAGCTAAACAAAGTCGTTCTTGATTCGCCAGCTATGCGAACAGCTCTCGGTGTAGCAGCAGATACTTCTTTAGATGAATTATACTTAGACACCGCATTTACGCAAGTGAAAAGCAAACTGTCAACAGAACTACGAAAAGTTCTGGCTATGGATAAGGCTATCAATACTGAAGGTGAAGTAGTTAAGGATTATCTTGTTAAGAAGATTCTTGCTGATAAGGAAGCTTTCCTATTAGGTTTGACTTACCTTAACCGATGGTACAATATCAACTATGACAACTTTAATGTTAAGGACTTGTCGGCTTACAAGTTGGATTTCTACGGTAAGAATGATGTTTCGACTTTAGATACAATCATTGCTTTAGGGAAATCAGGATTGGAGAATCTCAAGGCTAAAAATAACTATACAGCTTATGACAATTCGCTCTCTGAAGCAACTGGAAAACGAGGACTCTTCAATTACCTTGAAGGCTATCGTCAGCTCTTCCTACCATACAAGACCAATAATGAATGGCTCAAGACCAATACAAAAGCCTATATTGTTGAGGCTAAGTCCGATGTGCCAGAAGCGAGAAAGCTTCAGGACGCAGCCGAGGGCAAGAGCAAGTACTCTGTCGGTGTGTACGACAAGATTACTGCAGATAATTGGGAACACAAGGGCATGCTCCTGCCACTCTTGACCATGACGGAGAAGGGTGTCTATGCTATCTCTAATATGTCTACCCTCTCTATGGGAGCTTATGATCGTTACCGCCTGGATGCTAATAACAGGGTGCGCACAGACGCTGAGCTAGCTGAATATGTCGAAGACCGAGTGAGAAAAACAGCTGAATATCAGCGCGACCACTATGATTTCTGGTATAAGATTCTGAGTCCAGAAAGCAAGGACAAGCTCTTCCGTTCGGTTCTGGTTTATGATGGATTCTCATTGGTTGACAAGAATGGTCAAAGATATTGGGCTCCAGCTAATGACAAAAAATCACAGGCTATGCAGGAATTCTTTGGACCAGCTGGCAAGTGGTATCCAAGCAAGGGCTATAATGCCTATGCTACGGGTAGTGTAACTCACTTTGATGCTGCTAAATTGTTGGAAGACTATGGAAACTCTGTCTACACCCATGAAATGACCCATAACTCTGACGGTGCTATTTACTTTGAAGGTTATGGTCGTCGTGAGGGCTTGGGTGCGGAACTCTATGCTCGCGGACTCTTGCAGTCTTCACCGAGCGCAGATGAACCAACCATTACGCTCAATACTCTCTTCAAGGTGGATAAGGATTCTAAGACACGTATGCATACCTATAATTTCAAGGAACGTGTTCAAAATGAAGCAGACCTACAACACTATGTCCATGGTATGTTTGACATGATTTACACTTTGGACTATCTAGAAGGTACTTCTATGCTGAAGCAGAGTGATGCTGCCAAGTTACAGTGGTTCAGGAAGATGGAGAATTACTATATTACAGATAAGTATGGCAAGGAGACCCACGCAGGTAACCAGACGCGAAGCTTCACAGCTGAGGAAATCAAGCAGCTGAAGACCTTTGACTCTCTGATTGAAAATGATGTGATCACTCGTCGGGAGAATAAGGAAAGTGGGAAATATGGTCGAAATGGCTACCTCAGTCTCAGCCTCTTCTCACCAATTTACTCAGCCTTGAGCAATCCAAATGGAGCACCTGGTGACGTTATGTTCCGTCGCACAGCCTATGAATTACTGGCAGCCAAGGGCTATCATGACGGATTTGTCCCTTATGTTTCTGGTCAGTACTCTCAGGAAGCTTTCGATGAAGGGAAGAAAACGTGGGACGGATGGTCTGGAAGAGATGTCGGTCTCGTGACGGACCAGAAAGTCTTGGAAAATGTATTTAAAGGTGAATACACCTCTTGGGCAGCCTTCAAGAAGGCTATGTACCAAGAGCGGATTGATAAGCTAACCAAGCTCAAACCAATCACTATTGAGTACGAACTCAGAAATCCAAATAGTACCAAGAAAGTAACCATTCGTTCTTATGCAGAGATGCAGCAGTTGATGGATGCAGCAGTAGCAGAGGATGTACGCAACATTTCCAATGCTACTAACCGTGTCGAAGCTAGCTGGGTCAACCTGCTCAAGAAGAAGATTTACAACGCTTATCTTCGTGAGACAGACGACTTCAGACAGTCTATTTTCAAGAAATAAGGAAACGATTCTGTTTGATTAAAATTTGAAAAATTCCTAGGTTTAAGGCTACCTAGGAATTTTTCTGTGGTTTCTCCATGATCTTGTTTGTGCATTCAAGACCTGATAAGATAAGAATTTTGAAAGCGCAAATGAACTGAAAAGATTAGCAGTTTTTTGTGGCTATTATTTATAGCAAATAAATTGAATAATCTAGTAAATTTCGGTAGAATAGAGGGGATTCAAATCATGATGAAGGAAAGATTAGGAATGAAAAGAAGTTATTTAGGAGAAAAGCACCAGCGTTTTTCATTGAGAAAAGTTTCGGTTGGTCTAGTTTCTGCTCTGGTAGGGGTTTTCTACCTTTTTAGTGGAGGAGGTTCTCTTGCTAGTGTAGCAGCCAGTGAACAGACGCCATCCGTCACAAAACAGATTCACTATAAGTACGTGACAGAGAGTGAACTCACGGACCAAGAAAAGCAGTTGGTAGTCAAAGAATTGCCACAGTTTGCTGAGGAAACAGATGATACTTACTATTTGATTTATCGTCCGACGAGACAGCTGCCTGCAACTGGTCACAGCCAACTCTTTAGCTCAATTGCAGCGGGGGCAGGTATTGTACTACTGGTCGTAGCGATTAAACTGGGCAGAGATGATCGCAAAAAGCTAGCTTCTTTCATGCTCTTGACCAGTCTAGGAAGTCAGCTGATCGCGCCAACTTCCTTGGCTTTGACAAATCAAATGCTGGCAGACTATAATCAGGAATTGACTGTACAGGTCGGGGAAACATTGCAATCCCCACTTACGATTGAAGGCTACCAATATGTAGGGTATTTGAAATCTCAAAAAGAAGTAAACTCTCCACTTGATGGCAAGAAAGAGTTGAATCATTCGGCTCCTATTGATACTCCAGTTCAAACTTCAAACGGAAGTCAAGCGCAGGAAGAGTATCGTGCTCAGAAACCAAGTGAAGCTCCTGTCTTTGAACAACCAGAGTTAAAGGTTGAGAGTAAAGATACGAGTCGTACAGAGATCATTCCTTTCCAAGTAGAGGAAGTAGAAGCAGCTGATTTGCCACAAGGTCAAACTGAGGTGATTCAGGCAGGGAAAAATGGTAGTCGTACCATTGTGACCCGCAGCTACATTTTAAATGGTCAGGTGATCCATACAGAGGAGGTTTCCAATCAGGTAACGACTGAGCCTACTTCTGAGATTAGAAAAGTCGGAAGCAAGGTCCTTTCTCCTACAAAACCAAGCCCAGAGGAGTCCGTTAGTGAAAAACCAACAGATGCTCCTGTAAATGAAGTTCCAAGCTTAAAAGTTGAAGAAAAAGATGTTACCACGACGGTAGCAGAACCCTACACTCGAGAACGAGTAGAGAGTGATAGCTTGCCAGTTGGCCA
>NZ_AJRH01000288.1:0-6875 GCF_000297015.1 Streptococcus sp. GMD6S
GGTGGTGATAATGGTTTCCTCTGTGATGATAATCCCCAGCGGAATCGTAACGTAGTAGGTACAGTGACATTGATCACAGCTTGGCTGATAGATACGATAAATAAAATGAAGATCACTCTATCCATATTCCAGATCAATTTCGATGATTGGAACAAATGCTGGCAAAACGACTTTATGGAAAGACCTTCTTGATAGTTAATTGTTTTTTCAACTTTCAAAAGATCATTTTTTATCAGAAGAATACCTACAAATGCTATCAGAAACGTCAGAGCGTTGAGCAAGGAAATGAACTGAATGGAAAGAATTCCTAGTAGAACCCCTCCTAGAATATTACTGATTGTCCGAACTAAACTAACTGTTGATTGTTTAAAACCAATGGCTTCTGTAAGATGTTCTTTCCCAATGATTCTTATAAAAATAGGAGTTAGCATGGCTCCTGAAAAGTAACTCAATGTATCCGACAAGAGATTCATCAAACAAATAAAGAATACTAGCCATAAGGAAAAGGACTGCCCTGAAAGCGAAAGTGCCACTATAGAATAAAGTACAAATTTGACAAAACTAATAACCGTATACTTTAGAACACGATAATGTTGAAAATCAGCCAAAACTCCCATAAAGATTTGCAGAACTTGAGGAACAGTCTCTGAAATCGTAATGAGTAAAATTGCCAAGGGGGCAAACGAAGCATCTGCCACATAATTCAAAAAAGCAAGATAAAAAATCGTATCCCCAACCGTTGAAATCCACTGGTTGATGGTTAATTGCCTAAAATCTCTATTTTGAATAAATACTTTCATCGCAACTCCTTTTTGAGTTCAAACGGGAAGTTTTCCCCAAGGATAGACCAATAAATCCCTAGATTTCCGATTCCAAAATCAAATAATGTATCTGAACTTTCTTCACATTCAAATACCAAAATACCATTTTTATCTCTTTTGGATCTACTTAATAAAATCTCAATTACATTCTCACGTAAATTTAAATTATCCTGATAGTTTAGAGTTTGCAACAAACTGGATAAACCATGACAATAACAACTTGACTGAATAAGATTGAATTTGAAAGCAAGTTGTTGAAATCTTGAAATTATTTTTGAATACCTTTTATCATATAATAATTCAAAATAAAGTAAGATTCCTGAAGTTCCTTCGCACCACGATAGTTCTAAATTTGTAGGAGTTGCATTTAGTCTACTATATTCATTTTCTAACAGATTTTCTAACAGATTATTAAATACATTAATACTATTTTCGTAAGCTACCTTAAATTCAAATTCCGAATTATAAATTGAAATTACGTATGCAATCCCAGCTAAACCATGTGCAAAATTACATTCTTTTAAACTATTAACATTTTGTATCTCTTCTACAAAATATAAATATAACTCCTCTATTTTTTCTCTAATAAATTTCATACTATCGACATCATTGAAATTTATACAGTATTTCATAATACTCAATAAAACACCTGACTTTCCTAAAGCAAAGTCAAATACTTCAACTTTCTGATAATTACTTATCAAGTCTTTATAAATTTCTCTAGTTTTATCTATAATCAATTCTCTACTTGGATTGTTGCTGGCAAATTTTTTATAGAACTCTAATAATGCCCAAAGATATCCAGAAGAACCAAATAAAATTGAATAACCATTTAAATACCCATTTCCTTTATTTTGATTTCCTTCAGAGATAAGCCACTCGATAATTCTACCATTGTCAGAAATGTCTCTCATGTGTGATAAATAAAACAAATATCCTGATAAGCCATGTTGAAACGATACTGGACTAACAAATTCTCCAAATTCATTTGAATTTAGTATCCTACTTTCTCTATTCATATTTAATGAAAGAAGATAGTTAATAAGTGTCTCATTTTCAATTTGAAAATCGAATGAGGAATTAACTCTCTTTGAATGAAATCCTATATTTTCATCTTCAAAATCGTTTATATACTTCATCTTCTCGAATCGGTCTAACTTCTCTTGTTCACTTAAATTCAATAAATACATCAACCAGTTAAATTGCGATTTAGTTATGTTCCCAATTTCTTTCTCCATATACATACAAGACTTGATTTTATCTAAAGCAGTTATATTTAAGAAGACGTCCTCTCCTTCAAATATTAAAACATGCTCGCGCATAATCGCCAAACTCAACATTGCAAGTGCAAAATAATCCTGTTGAATGGTACAAATTTTTGAGGAACAATCAGTATTTATCATGAATTTTGTAGCAGCTCTTCTAACAGTATTATTTTTGTTTGTAAAATTTTCTAGGTCTATTAACCTAACACGACCAAAATCATCCAATATAAAGTTTGTTGGAGAAATATCCACTGCTAAATATCCTTCAGCATGAATGTCATTAATAATATCAATTATATTATTAATAATTACATTTTTTTCGATATCAATATTTTTTAAATCAAAAAAATTATATCCTGGTATAAACTTTTGCACTACGAAGTAATCTTCATTGACATAAAACTCTTCAATTAATTCTGTCGTATAGGACTTGTTCTGAAATACTTTCAAATTTGTTGCTTCATTCTTTAATTCATCAATTGCAGAGAAACCATCATCCCAACTATAAACATATGGTCGTGCATGTTTTATTATCACTTTCTGATTACTATTTTTTACTACAGCTCTGTAAACATTTCCTCTATTGGATTTTTTCAGAATACACTCGATATTATAGTGATTTAAAGGGTGATTCTCTGGAATTCCCGGGGAGGGTTTAAATAATTTATTTTTTTCCACATCAGTAAATAAATCCTTAACCCCTTCTGGCAAATACGGATAATTTAATCTCAGATCCTCTACTAATTCTCCTCTACTATTTTTCATCATGTAGACAATTTTATTTTCAGAAAAATTGTAGTTTTTAATTGCTTTAAACGCCCCATATCTATAATGTATTGGAGAATGTTCACCACATTGAAAATCTGATAAAATCCTTGGAGCTTTATAGTTTTCTAACTTTTCTTTTAGATTTAATATTATTCGTTTGGCCTGCTTCCTACTAGACGGATATATAGTGATAAACTTATTTGCAGTAGGAGAAACTTCCCTCGGAGAATTCAATTTTTTTAACTCATCCAAACAATCTAGAACTTTGTAGTTACATCTTTCCTTCTCCAGCTCTTGTGCAACAATATAAAAAATATTACAAGCGTCTTTTAGTTGACTGCTTACATGAAGTTTCCATCCCTGTGTAAGTTTATTGTTACTATACTTCACAAATAACCACCCATTTTTATGGTAAGTGTCAACTTGTATTTTATTCAGCATTGTTTGTAATCTATCCATAAATATAATAAATACATTATCTCTAAAATGAAATTAAGGATAGTTAATTAGTAATTAACTATCCTTAATTTTAACCAATTATTCTTAAAGAGCAGTAAATGAGCAAGTCCACTTACAAACTTCACGTGATACAGTAATTACTGGCTCTTCAGGTAACAATTCAAGTTCCATTAGATTATGCATTTCTTTTCTCCTTTAATTATTTTTCTTTGTAAACCACTTCTGCAACCTAGGATTTGCTTCAAATGTCTTACAAGGACAGTATAACACAGAAATTAGCTCATTTTAGAAAATCGCATATTTGATATTTTTTCTCATGGAAATTTCACATTTGCGATTTTTGTAGATTTGACTCTTTCCCTGATATAATGAAGGTACTACTCACAAGGAGGGATATAATGATGAAAAAAAGCAAAATCCAACTGATACTCCTACTTATTTTAGAGTGGGTTATTGTCATTCCTTTTCTAACTAATCGATAAGCTCTTTGTATTGCTGCAAACGCAATTCAAAAAGGGCTGTTAATTGTGGATTTTCTAATATTTGCAGAGATTGGATAAAGTGTTCAATCTCTTTTTGATTGCTCCCCTTGGTTTGAAGGAATACACTCATCTTCTTTAAAAACTGCAATGATACTTTCTCAAAAACATCATATGGCCGGAGCATACTCTCCAACTCGGCTTCAAAGATTGGGATGTAAGAGAAAAGCTTACGCTCCATGAGCTCTGAGATGATATTAAGATAACCACTTTTCATATACAATTGATTGTGTACCAACTCTTTAAATTCCTTGGATTTTTCAAGTAAAGAGGTGGATAAAAAAATCAGATCTTGATTACTTAAGAAAGGCATGGTATTGCAAAAAAGATAGAGTTCAAACCAGGTCCAAGACTCGATAGCATAGAGATAGGTGGTCAAAAACTCGCTATCCTCCTCTTCTAACGGATACCTTTTATCTAAGGAATGGATAGCATCTTTAATCACAATAGCATTCAAACGACGATAGGTCTGCGCCATCTGTTCCTGCTCAACTTCCTCTAATAGTTGCTCTAAGCCAGCCATATCTTGATGGGCAAAACGATCTACAACTTTTCGTCCAAATCGCATATGTGGGGATTCCTGATAATTATTAAGCTTGTGTCCAAACTCATCAAAGGTCACATTTATCCCTTGGATAGCTAGTATCAGTTTATCCGCAGACAGCATAGACTGTCCCAGTTCAAACTTGGATAACTGAGAAGCTGTTAGACCTTCACAAGCCACATCTGACTGCTTGAGCTTTCTCGCCAGCCGCAATTCCTTGTAAAATTCTCCCAATTCCATTCTCTCAATCATCTGGCCACCTCCTAATTTTTACATATTATATCATCATTTTTACAGCTTTGTCAAAATATTCTGACATTTTCCGGAGTAAAAAAGCCAGCCTCAAGCTGACTCTTTATTCCATAGTATCAAAGGCGAGGCTTGGTTTGGCGTTGAGGTCCAAGCCTGCAAAGTTTTCTTTATTCCACTCGCTGACGCTGGCATAGGCAATCATACCCGCGTTGTCTCCGCAAAGGCGTAGGGGAGGGATGATAACCTTGACATCTGTGATTTCAGCTGCTAGTCGTTCTCTGAGCCCTTTATTGGCAGCCACGCCACCTGCTACAACTAGAGTTTTAACAGGATATTTCTCCAAGGCCTTCTTGGTTTTGGTCATAAGAATATCCATGACCGCAGCTTGGAAGGAAGCTGACAGATCTTTCTTGGACAAGCTTTCTCCCTTTTGCTCGGCATTGTGGTGAAGATTGATAAAGGCAGACTTCAAACCTGAAAATGAAAACTCCAGATTATCTTCCTTGATCATGGCACGAGGGAAATCATACACATCCTGTCCCTGATGAGCCAACTCGTCAATCTCGCGACCTGCTGGATAAGTCAATCCCATGACACGGCCGACCTTGTCATAGGCCTCACCAACCGCATCATCCCGCGTTTCTCCAACAATCTTGTAATCCCCAGCCTCTGACACATAGACCAACTCTGTGTGCCCACCGCTGACCAAGAGAGCTAGCAAGGGAAACTCCAAAGGCTCCACACTCTGAGCCGCCATAAGGTGACCAGCCATGTGGTTAACGGGGATCATCGGAAGTCCATGAGCCCAAGCAAAAGCCTTGGCAGCTGACAAACCAACTAGCAGTGCTCCAACCAATCCAGGTCCATAAGTAACGGCAACAGCTGTCACATCCGCTTCGGTAATCCCTGCTTCTGCTAGCGCCTCCTCGATGCAGGCTGTAATAACCTCGACATGGTGACGACTAGCTACTTCTGGTACTACGCCCCCAAAACGCTTGTGACTCTCAATTTGACTCGCAATGACATTGGACAAGAGCTCGTCATCGTTTTTCAGTACGGCAACACTGGTCTCATCACAGGATGTCTCAAATGCTAAAATATATCTATCCTTCATCTATTTCTCTCTTCATGATGATGGCGTCCTCGACTGGGTCATGGTAGTAGGCCTTTCGCTCAGCGATGACCGCCATCTTTTCTTTCTTGTAAAATGCTTGCGCTCGTTGGTTTGACTTTCTGACTTCGAGGAAAATCTCCTTATCCGCTGGCAATTGAGCAAACAAGGCTGACGCAATTCCCTGACCCTGATAGCTAGGCAGTACAGCAATCTGCAAGACTTCTGCTTCAAAGAGATTCTCCTGAACGGCTAGAAAGCCAATCACTTCTGCCCCATCATAAGCTAGAGCGTACCAAGTCTGGTCTTGGGACAGGTCTGCTTGGATTTGTTCCAGTGCCCAAGGACTGACTGGGTAAACTGTTACCATAACAGCGTAGATTGCTTGAGCCAGGTCAGGCTGTCTTTGGATTCTTTTGATTTCTATCATAGACGTTTAATGTAGGACTCACCAGACTCGGTATGGTTCTTGAGCCAGTTTTCCTCAGCCTCAACACGCTTGAGATAGTTAGGAACAAAGTCATGAATGGACTGGGAAGGCAGGTCTAAACCGAGACGACCAACAGCCGCCGCGTTTGGCAAAGTTGGCTGAAGGGTAGCCTGAGGAAGAGCCACTTCAATCTGCTCCGTAAAAGCTGCTGTCTCTCCGACAAAGGTGACTGACTGGTTAGCAGCGCCAGCTATTTCCAAAACCTCTGCCAAAGGCAGATGAGCTTCCGGCCACACAGCCTGACCAGACTGGTAAAAGCCAGCATAGACATTATTGCGGCGGGCATCCATGACAGGAATGACCAAACCTTCCACCTGCTCTGGAACTAAAGCCAGCAAACTAGACACACCAACCAGCTCAATCTTGAGGGTATGGGCCAGAGTCTTGGCTGTCGCCACCGCAATTCTCAGACCTGTGTAGCTGCCCGGACCTTGAGCAACTACGATACGATCCAAATCCTTGGGTGTCCAATCCAGACTGCCCATCAAAAAATCGATGGCAGGCATGAGGGTAATACTGTGATTTTTCTTGATATTGATCATAGTCTCAGCAAGAACCTGCTTGTCCTCTAAAATGGCTAGAGAAAGAGCCTTGCTGGACGTATCAAAAGCTAATACTTTCATAAC
>NZ_AJRH01000289.1:0-6840 GCF_000297015.1 Streptococcus sp. GMD6S
TGATTGTAAAAACTCATGGTCTCTCTCCAATTTTGTGATGTTACTATTATACCATTTTTGGGGGAATTTGAAAGACGAGAAATGTTCTTTTAGACTTGGATAACAAGAAATACTGAGTCGCAAATCCACCTTATTTAACAGGAAAAAAATTAGCTCCTAATCGGAGCTAACTTCTATTGATTATTTGTCTCTTGTAGCTACTTCCCCTAACTTCTTTAACTCATATTTCTCGTTTTAGATTTCTTTAAGGTTTTTATTATATGATGTAGAACTCTGTAATTGAAAACATTAGGTAAACAAACAGAGAATAATGTTCGTAAAAAAGGAGAAAAATTATGAAAAAAACACTATCACTTCTCTATTTCAGCTGGATATTTCTACTTTTGTCAGGATGTTCTTCAACAACAGAAGCTGAAACTAGCATTGAAAATGATACGGATAAGACTTTAGTTGTTTATTCGCCTAACCCTGAAGATCTTATTGAAGAAACAATCCCAGCTTTCGAAGAAAAATATGGTATCAAGGTTGATTTAGTCCAAGCTAGTACTGGTGAATTATTCAAGAAAGCTGAGGCTGAGAAAGAAGCTCCTGTAGCCGATGTCATTTTCGGAGGTTCCTACGCACTCTTCTCTTCTAACGAAAAGCTCTTTGAGCCGTATACTTCCCAAGAAAACGACCACATTATCCCTGAATATCAAAATAAAACCGGATTCTACACCCCTTATACACTTGACGTCAGTGTCATCATTGCCAATTCAGCTCTTACAAAAGACATTAAAATTGAAGGCTACAATGATTTACTCAATCCCAAATTAAAAGGAAAAATCGCTACTGCTGATCCAAGTAATTCTTCTAGTGCCTTTGCTCAATTAACAAACATGCTTGTGGATCAAGGGGGCTATGAAAATGAGCAAGCTTGGACATATGTGAAAAATCTATTTAGCTTAGTAGATGGGAAAATTGCTTCTAGTTCTTCAAATGTCTACAAATCAGTCGCTGACGGAGAAATGGCTGTCGGACTCACCTATGAAGATCCTGCATTGAAACTCTTAAACGATGGCGTTGATGTAAAAGTCATTTATCCAAAAGAAGGAACCGTCTTTTTGCCTGGTAACGCAGCTATTATCAAAAATGCCAAACACATGGAAAACGCTAAAAAATTTATCGATTTCCTTCTTTCTCAAGACATTCAGGATAAACTAGGAACTGAAACAACCATTAGACCCATTCGAAAAAATGCTAAAATCAATAAAAATATGAAAGCAATGACAGAAATCAATATCGCTACTGAAGATTCAGATTATGTCATCCAAAATAAATCAGCTATTCTTAAAAAGTACAATGATATTTTCACTAATATTCAATCGAAACAGTAAAAGAGGTTCACTATGAGTGAGATCAAAATTATTAACGCAAAAAAAATCTACCACGACATTCCTGTCATTGAGAATTTAAACGTTACGATTCCAAAAGGAAGTCTTTTCACCATTCTTGGACCTTCAGGTTGTGGAAAAACGACCCTTCTTCGAATGATTGCAGGCTTCAACAGTATTGAAGGCGGAGAATTTTACTTCGATGATACTAAAATAAATAATATAGAACCCAGCAAACGCAACATCGGCATGGTTTTCCAAAACTACGCTATTTTCCCACATTTGACTGTCCGAGATAATGTTGCTTTTGGTCTTAAACAAAAAAAGGTTCCAAAAGATGAATTAGTTCAACAAACTAATAAATATCTGGAACTAATGCAAATTAATCAATACGCAGATCGAAAGCCCGATAAACTCAGTGGTGGACAACAACAACGTGTCGCCTTAGCACGTGCATTAGCTGTTAATCCAAGTGTTCTCCTCATGGACGAGCCACTTAGTAACCTGGATGCGAAACTTCGCTTAGATATGCGCCAAGTTATTCGAGAAATTCAACACGAAGTGGGAATTACAACTGTATATGTGACCCACGATCAAGAAGAAGCGATGGCTATTTCAGACCAGATTGCCGTTATGAAAGATGGGATCATCCAACAAGTCGGACGACCAAAAGAACTCTATCATAAACCAGCTAATGAGTTTGTGGCAACCTTTATTGGACGCACAAATCTCATCCCAGCCAAACTACAAAAAAAGAGCGACAGTGCTTATATCGTCTTCTCAGATGGCTATGCCCTCCCTATGCCAGCTCTTGATCAAGCTAAGGAACAAGCTGTTCTTGTGAGTATCCGTCCCGAAGAGTTTATCAAAGATGAATCTGGAGATATTGAAGGAATCATTTCCGATAGTGTTTATCTTGGACTCACCACTGAATATTTTGTAGAGACTGCATTTTCTTCAAAAATACAGGTCAGCGAAGAATCAACTTTTGAAGAAGATCTTCAAAAAGGGGATCGAATTCGTCTACGAATCAATACTCAAAAGTTAAATGTCTTTTCTGCAGATGGTTCCCAAAATCTTATTACAGGAGTTGGCTATGAAAGGTAAAAAACTAAATATTTGGACAGCCTCCTCATTCTTCATCTTTCTTACCTATCTTATTTTTCTTGTTTATCCAATTATTATTGTACTCAAGCAAGCACTCATACATGAAGGTCAATTCTCACTCGCTAATTTTGAAGATTTCTTTAGTAAATCCTATTACTCTGAGACACTAGTAAACAGTTTTAACGTCTCCATTACTTCTACTGTAACTTCCCTAGTTTTAGGGACTTTATTAGCTTACCTCTTTTCTATATATGACTTCAAAGGAAAGAAATTTTTACAGATATTGATTATCATAGCATCCATGTCAGCTCCCTTTGTAGGTGCCTATTCTTGGATTCTACTTCTTGGTAGAAACGGAGTTATTACAAAATTTCTAACCAACACACTCCATTTGCCTGCTTTTGATATTTATGGCTTCAAAGGAATTGTACTTGTGTTTACACTTCAGCTATTCCCATTAGTTTTTCTATACGTGGCTGGAGCAATGAAAAGGATTGACCATTCCCTTCTTGAAGCCGCTGAAAGTATGGGGGTAATCGGATTCAAACGTATGGTAACAGTTGTTTTGCCTCTTTTAGTTCCAACTTTACTTGCTGCTACGCTACTTGTATTTATGAGAGCATTCTCCGACTTCGGAACTCCTATGTTAATTGGTGAAGGATATCGGACTTTCCCTGTTTTAATTTATAATCAATTCATTAGTGAGGTTGGCGGAAATTCTGCATTTGCATCTGCTTTAGCAATCATGGCGATTATCATTGCTTTAACAATCTTCCTCATCCAAAAATATATTTCAAATCGCTATAGTTTCAGCATGAATTCGCTCCATCCAATTGAGCCGAAAAAAACTACAAAAGGAAAAATGGCTGCTATTTATGCAACAGTCTACGGAATTATCTTGTTCTCTGTTCTACCTCAAGTCTACTTGATTTATACCTCTTTCCTAAAAACATCAGGTATGGTATTTGTCAAAGGCTATTCTCTAAATAGTTACAAAATTGCCTTCAATCGTATGGGATCTGCTATTTTTAATACGATTCGCATTCCTTTGATTGCTTTAATTCTTGTTGTTTTATTTGCAACGGTTATCTCCTACCTAGCTGTTAGAAAACGAAATTTGTTTACAAACTTAATTGATAGCCTTAGTATGGTACCTTATATTGTGCCAGGAACTGTTCTAGGTATTGCCTTCATTTCTTCATTCAATACTGGTCTTTTTGGAAGCGGATTTCTGATGATTACAGGAACAGCCTTTATATTGATTATCTCCTTATCTGTCCGAAGACTCCCTTATACAATCCGCTCATCTGTTGCTAGCTTGCAACAAATAACACCTAGCATTGAAGAAGCCGCTGAGAGTTTAGGAAGTAGCCGTCTCAATACTTTCAGTAAAATCACTGTTCCAATGATGTTACCCGGTATTATTTCTGGATCTATTCTATCATGGGTAACAATGATTTCAGAACTCTCTACTTCTATCCTGCTATATAATTCCAAAACAAAAACTATGACCGTAGCAATCTATACAGAGGTTCTCAGAGGAAATTATGGTGTAGCCGCAGCTTTATCCACGATTTTATCTATCCTAACAGTCGCTTCCTTACTATTATTCATGAAAATCTCTAAAAGCAATAACATTACACTCTAATTTTTCCCTATCAAAAACAGCCGAAAGGATGATCCTAGGCTGTTTTTCTAATCTCTTATCACAATACATGACCCGAAGTTCTGATGAACGTATTTACTGATTAAATAGAATTTTCTTCCATCTTCTCACGTCCCAGTTCCCGATAGCTACGGTCACCGACGATTTCAACAGTAAACTGACCGTTCTCGTATTCTAGAATGGTCACACTACCATTATCTAGACCATGCGGATGCATGCCATTAATGAGATAAACCATCGTACCAATGGTCATCCCGTGGCTAACAACCAAGGCATTGCCACCACCTTGTTCTTCCATTTCTTTGGCAATCGTTTCAAAACCTTCTCTAATTCGGCCACTAAGTTTTTCCCAACCTTCAGCCCAACCAGCAGTATCAACCTCTACCAAACCTTCAGCTAGCTCTGCATAGGATAACTGATGAACATGATCCACCTTGAAAACACGAGGAATGACCCCCATAAAGAGGTCTCCATCATAGGCCCCATCAAAACTACCAAAGCACCACTCACGGATTCGCTTATCCATGCGGTAAGGGATTTTCCCTTGTAAACCCAGTTCTTCTAGGATAATTCCCATGGTCTGAATGGTACGCCCTGAATCACTGGAATAAGCTCGGTCAAACTGCAAACCAGACTCTCTCAAGCCAATTCCCAACTCATGAATTCCCAACTCACCTTCTGCAGTTAGAGGCGTATCACTCCATCCTTGAGCACGTCCAATCGTGTTAAACATGGTTTTCCCATGACGGACTAAGTACAATCTTACTTTAGACATTTTCTATCCTCCATTTTCTTCTATTATATCATGGATCAAAGAAATATTTGGCTTTCAAAAGCAAAGCTCCTTCTCCTAATTTTGCCACAAGAAAAGCTACCCTCACGGTAGCTTCCCTAGGAGATTATTATGAAAAAGTTTAGGATTTCTATTAAATAAAGTTAGGAGGTCTTTATTTAATGATTATAGTATACACAGTCATCCTTAAACTCAACTTAAATCCTCTCACTTTTTTATTAATTTTTAAAACTATGGATTGGAGCTGGGATTTGGCCACCACGAGAGATGAAATCAACAGACGAAGCTCCGTTGACCTTCATAACTGGAGCTGTTCCTAGCAAACCACCAAACTCAATCATATCGCCTTCTTTGCCCTTTGGAATAATACGAACAGCCGTTGTTTTCATGTTAATCACACCAATGGCCGCCTCATCCGCAATCATAGCTGCAATGGTTTCAGCAGGCGTATCTTCTGGAATGGCAATCATATCCAGCCCAACAGAACAGATAGCCGTCATGGCTTCTAGTTTCTCTAAATTCAGAGAGCCATTTTGCACCGCAGCAATCATTCCCTCATCTTCAGAGACAGGGATAAAAGCCCCTGACAAGCCACCAACCTGGTTACAAGCCATGACTCCGCCCTTCTTAACTTGGTCATTCAAAAGAGCAAGGGCAGCCGTCGTCCCATGCGTACCAACTGTTTCTAGGCCCATTTCCTCAAGGACACGAGCCACAGAATCGCCAACTGCAGGAGTTGGTGCCAAGCTTAGGTCTACAATCCCAAAGTCAACTCCAAGTCTCTCACTAGCCATCTGACCAACTAATTGACCGATACGAGTAATCTTGAAGGCCGTTTTCTTGACTGTTTCCGCTACTACATCAAAGCTCTGTCCACGAACCTTTTCCAAGGCACGCTTGACCACACCAGGACCCGAAACCCCGACATTGATGATAACATCTGCTTCCCCAACACCATGGAAAGCCCCTGCCATAAAAGGATTGTCCTCAACAGCATTAGCAAATACGACCAACTTGGCCGCACCCATATCTGATAAGTTCGCTGTTTCCTTGATGATACGTCCCATATCTGCAACTGCAGTCATGTTGATGCCTGACTTAGTTGAGCCAATGTTAACAGACGAACAAACCTTGTCGGTCTCAGCTAGAGCGCGTGGGATAGAATTGACGAGAATCTCATCTCCTTTTTGGTAGCCTTTTTGTACCAAGGCAGAGAATCCACCAATAAAGTCAACACCAATCTCCTTGGCAGCCTTATCAAGAGCCTTTGCCAAAACAAGATAGTCTGTCGCATCAGTCGCAGCACCAATTAAAGAAATCGGAGTCACCGATACCCGTTTATTAACAATAGGAATCCCAAGTTCTGCAGCAATTTCATCTCCTACAGCCACTAGATTTGCAGCTTTAGTGGTAATTTTTTGGTAAATCTTTTCAGCAGCATGATTGATATCTGGATCAATACAGTCCAAAAGGGAAATCCCCATGGTGATGGTTCTGATATCGAAGTTCTGCTCCTCGATCATGGCAATGGTTTCTGTAACTTGTCTAATATCCATAGCCACCTCCTAGATATTATACATAGCGTCAAAAATCGCCGCACTTTGAATATTGATTTTGACATTCAAGGTCTGACCGAAAGTTTCAAACTCATTTCGTAGATAAGTGAAATCCTGTTTTTCGTCACTAGAAACGACCGCCATCATAGTAAAGTATTCATCTAACACCGTCTGAGAAATATCGTCAATATTCAAACCCAACTCTGCAATCTTAGTAGACACGCCAGCAACAATCCCAGACTTGTCCTTACCAACCACTGTAATAATAGCCTTCATCCTTATACCCCATTTCTATGATTTTTAGAAAACCTGAACGTTTTTGATTTTCTTTTTTCCTAGTATAGC
>NZ_AJRH01000290.1:0-6168 GCF_000297015.1 Streptococcus sp. GMD6S
AGCAAACTGCACCAACTACTGCCAAAGCAGATGAAAAACAACTCCCTGCAACAGGAAGTCAAGATTCTGCAGGCTTGGTCGCAGCAGGCCTCATGGCGACTCTAGCAGCCTACGGACTGACTAAGAGAAAAGAAGACTAAGATTCTTCTAGGAGAATACGAAAAAGCGAGATTGAATCTCGCTTTTTATTGTTAGGATTAATCACCAAGTCCTATACGTTCAAAGATATCATCCACTCGTTTAGTGTAGTATGCAGGATTGAAGATTTCGTCGATCTCCTCTTGAGTGAGGCGTGATGTCACTTCTGGATCTGCTTCGAGAAGCGGTTTGAAGTCTACTTGGTTGTCCCAAGAGTGGGCTGTTTTTGGTTGCACCAAGTCATAGGCTTGCTCACGGGTCATACCTTTTTCAATCAAGGTCAACATCGCCCGCTGGCTAAAGATAAGACCAAAAGTTGAGTTCATGTTGCGGATCATGTTTTCAGGGAAAACCGTCAAGTTCTTGACGATATTTCCAAAACGGTTGAGCATGTAGTCAATCAAGATGGTTGTATCTGGTGCGATGATTCGCTCAGCTGATGAGTGAGAGATATCACGTTCGTGCCAAAGGGCTACGTTTTCATAAGCTGTGACCATGTGACCACGGATCACACGCGCCAGACCTGTCATGTTCTCAGAACCGATAGGGTTGCGTTTGTGAGGCATTGCTGAAGACCCTTTTTGACCTTTAGCAAAGAACTCTTCCACTTCGCGTTGTTCAGACTTTTGCAAACCACGGATCTCTGTTGCCATACGTTCGATTGAAGTCGCGATGCTAGCAAGAACTGCAAAGTACTCAGCGTGAAGGTCACGAGGAAGGACTTGTGTAGAGATTTCTTGAGCACGGATACCCAACTTGTCGCAGACGTATTGCTCCACAAATGGTGGGATGTTGGCAAAGTTACCAACCGCACCAGAAATCTTACCAGCTTCCACGCCAGCAGCCGCATGTTCGAAACGCTCAATGTTACGTTTCATTTCGCTGTACCAAGTTGCCAATTTAAGACCAAAAGTTGTAGGCTCAGCGTGCACACCGTGGGTACGTCCCATCATGATAGTAAACTTGTGTCCTTTCGCTTTATCAGCGATGATGTTGAGGAAGTTTTCAAGATCCTTACGGATGATGTCGTTGGCTTGCTTGTAAAGGTAACCGTAGGCCGTATCCACCACGTCGGTAGAAGTCAACCCATAGTGCACCCACTTGCGCTCTTCACCAAGAGTCTCAGAAACCGCACGAGTGAAAGCCACCACATCGTGGCGAGTCTCCTGCTCAATCTCCAAAATACGGTCGATGTCAAAGTCCGCCTTCTCGCGAATCAAAGCCACATCTTCCTTAGGGATTTCCCCCAACTCAGCCCATGCCTCATCAGCCAAGATTTCCACCTCAAGCCAAGCACGGTATTTATTTTCTTCACTCCAAATGTTCGCCATCTCAGGGCGAGAATAACGTTCGATCATGATTAATTTTCCTTTCTTCTTAAGTTTCACCTTTTTAATAACGAGCCATCTAAACTTTATTCCTCTTACTATCCCAAGAATCATAATCTAATTCAGAAATCTCATTATATCTAATATTAGGAATAAACACATTCAGAGATACTCTATTCTTATTGAGTTCTGTTATGTCATCGCTAGGAATAGCCTGAATATGGATTCCTCTTGGAACTTCTTCAGATTTATGATATATTAAATCAACCTGATAATATACCTGAAGGTCTTTGTTACCATTTTTATTTAGCTTATTCCATATACGTCTTTCATACGTTAATTGAGAATTACCCCTCTCAGAATTTAATTTAAAGGACTCAAAATCTCTCCCACCTCCATTAGACCAACTTGTCTGAGGAAAAATATTTTCATCATTATTTTTTCTTGAATTAAAATCCTTCATTCTTCCGACTAACATATGTCCCAGTATATGGCCTGTATGAAACACTGACCCAGAGAATTGTGACTTTCCTTTTGAGGTCCCCCCATTAGGTGGAATAATAGTTTCTCTAGATAACAAGGCAATCCCTCTTTTTGCTCTATCTCTTTCATCTTTAACATTTTTAGCAAATTCATGAATGTCTTGTTCAGTTTTAAAAAAATCTTTATTAAAATTAACAAAATCCTCTAAAACGAAACTTCCATATCCATTATAGCAATCAGCTAATTCATCTACACTGCTATATCCTAGCTGATTTGCTATATCATTAGTGATATAATGAAGCGCTTCACTTTTGTTTGGGTATTTTATAGTCTTAATCATAAATATATAAAACCTCTTCATAGTATTCACTTATATTTCTATGATGTGCCTTGAAACACCCAATTGTTCTCGAGTTATCTCTGCAACAATCATATTTATAAACTGAAATGGAGTTAATTTAATAAATTCCGAAAGAATCCAACTATGTTCTTTCATTAAATACGCATTTAAAACATCTGGTTCATATCTTGACAACTCACTCAGACGATGCATACACATATACATTATTACTATTGGAGGAATATCTAAACTTTTAGGATTATTAAAGTCTTTAAAATACCATCTAGAATTAATACCCGAAGAAATTTCTTGGAATGATTTTCTTACCATCTTATGAAAATTTAATAAATTTTGATTAGAAGACACATTTCTAATATTTTGGAGTTGTACCGGGCACTGTCTCCATGAAAGTTTAGTACCATCAAAGTCTTTATAGACTCTCACTCTTCTTAAATTATTTCCTTTAACATTATTATGTTTCGTATATTTTTCATCAATTTTTGCATTTATAGTCACTCTTTTATCAGGCTTTCTAACAAAATAAACATCGTCTAAAGGAATAAACATCTCTTTATTTTGACTGATTCCCTGCGAAATAACATACGTCCTATGAATATATACTAAATTAGCTAACAACTCATCTAAAGAGTGTTTTGAGCCAATTATTCCCATATTTCCATCAAAAAAATGAAGTAGTCCTGGACAAACCCCTCTAGCTTTAATTACGACCTCTTGCTCATCTAACCTTGGCTTGTTTTTGTTTGTATTTTTATTTTTACCTGATACACCATGATAAGGCGTATAGTATGAATTATTGATGCCCCAAAATTCTAAAAGCGCTTTAGTTGCATTTAAAAAACAATAATAAAGAGGAAGCGGAGCAGAAGTTAACGATAAATTTTTACTAGACTTATAAAATTCTTCTGCCTGATTCCAATAAAACAGAGCTTTCTCTGCGTTACTTTTTTTCCCTCTTTTTATATTTCTTAGAAAAAATCTCACATACTCCCACCTATCAGATACGATAACTGTTCTACCTGTTAAACTAGGCTTATTTATAGCTGTTTTAAGAGTTAATGGTTTATTATTATACTTTATTACTTCCATAATAGATCATAAATCCTTATTCAAAATTAATCACATTATATTTTTCTTACTCATTTCATATTCACCGAATTCATTCACACTATCCGGCACATCACTAAACAAAGTCACATGTCCCATCTTGCGGTTGTGCTTCGCTTCTATTTTACCATACATGTGGAGGTGGGCGCTTGGATTTTCTGTGACATATTTTTCAGCGGCCTCGACATGCTGGCCGAGTACGTTGAGCATGACGGCAGGTGCATGCAGTTTGATGGCTGGAAGCGGTGCTCCGAGAACACCTAAGATATGGGTATCAAACTGGGAGAAATCACAGGCTTCGATCGAATAGTGTCCTGAGTTGTGGGGGCGTGGGGCAATCTCATTAACGATAATATCATCAGCTGTCGCAAACATTTCCACACAAAGAGTCCCAGACAAGTTCAGTTGTTCTGCGATTCGCACAGCCATAGCTTTGGCTTTTTCAGCTAGACTTTCTGAAATGCGGGCTGGCACGATGGTCTTAGACAGGATATTGTTGCGGTGGATATTTTCCTGAATAGGGAAGACTGTCACGTCCTTGCCATTTCCTGACACGATGACAGAAATTTCAAGGTCGAAGTTGACAAATTCTTCCAAAACACAGTCTGCTGAGTCAGCTAGCGCATAGGCTTCTGCCAAATCTGTTTCTGAACGAATAACCTTTTGACCATGGCCATCGTAGCCACCGGTCGCCGTCTTGAGGACATAGTTTTTCGACAGGTCAATATCTGCCAAGTCTTGGCTAGAAGTCACGACCTTGTAGGGTGCCACGGTGACTTGTGCCTTGTTTGAGAGAAAGTCCTTTTCAAAAATACGATTTTGAGAAACACGGAGCAAGTCAGTTCCTTGAGGGAGTTGTCCCTCCTTGATGACAGCATCCAAACCGTCGGCATCGACATTTTCAAATTCATAAGTGAGAACATCACAGCGGTCCGCCAACTGACGCAGGGCGTCCACATCATTATAAGAAGCCACGATGATCTCCGCCACACGAGAGGCGGGACCATCAGCCGCAGGATCCAGTGCGATAACCTTGTGCCCCATGTAGATAGCAGAAATGGCCATCATCTGCCCCAGCTGACCGCCACCGATAATTCCGATTGTTTTAGATGAGCTCATTTGTTGACTCCTCTGCTATTTTTCCTTGCTCTTCTGCGAAATCTGCCAAAGCTGTCGCGATAGCCTGATCCTCTACTGAAAGAAGACGAAGGGCAAAGAGGGCCGCGTTTGTCGCCCCTGCTTCACCGATAGCCATAGTTGCGACTGGTACGCCACCCGGCATCTGAACGATAGAGTAGAGCGAGTCCACGCCACTAAGAGCACGTGATTTGACTGGTACACCAATGACAGGAAGGGTTGTTTTGGCAGCTACCATACCTGGCAAATGGGCTGCGCCACCCGCACCAGCGATGATGACCTTGATGCCACGGCTACGTGCTTCTTCCGCATGTTTGAACATGAGGTCTGGTGTACGGTGTGCGGAAACAACTTTCTTTTCGTAGGCTACACCGAAGCGGTCAAGGACTTCTGCTGTTTTTTGCATGGTTGCCCAGTCGGATTTTGAGCCCATGATGATGGAAATAATTGGTTTCATTTCTTCTCCTCTTTTAATAATCGTCTAATGTAGTGCGGACGTAAGCGACCGCCTAGGGCGTTCCATTACTAAAACTGGAGCCTAAGTCTCCAGTTTTCCGCTCCTAGTAGCTATGCTACTAGGAGTTCCACTACTGCGACGATTATCCTATATTAGCTCGCTAACGCTCGCAAACCATACGACCATTAACGTATTTTGTAAATTTTTATTTTTCTTTTTGATAATGGTCTTAGGTGGTGGGGGCGGAAGCAAACCTTCGGTTTCATTCCTAAACTTTGAGCCTAAGGTCTCAAAGTTTCCCCCGACCAGAACAAGTTCTGTTCTGGTCTTTTCACCACGGCGATCATTATCGTATTTGGCGACTTCGTCGCGTTATTCTTATATCTTTACTTAATGGCCTTGCTTCCGATATCTGTTCGGTAAAAGAGGCCTTCTGTTTTTTGTTGGGCGAGTTCTTGGTAGATGGTTTCTTGAGCTTCTTTGACAGTGTTGGCTGTGGTGACGAGCATATAGACTCGTCCGCCGTTTGATAGCAGTGCTCTGCTATTTTCCGAAAACTTAGCTCCGGCATAGTAGGTGATGATGTCACCTTCTGTCTTGGCTGGCAACTCAATACCTTTTTCATAGTCTAGCGGGTACCCATTGGATGCGACAACTACGCCAAGTGTCACACCCTTGTCCGTCCAAGTGATTTCTGGTTCTTTCCCATCCAAAATATCAGTGATATTTTGCGCAAAGTCAGATGTCAAACGAGGCAAGATGATTTGTGTTTCAGGATCTCCAAAGCGTGAATTGAACTCGATGACTTTCGGTCCATCAACTGTCAAGATAAGACCCGCGTAAAGGACACCAAGGTAGGGACGTCCTTCTTTGATCATGCCTTCAAGAACTGGCTTGACAATGGTCTCAACCGCTGTGTCAACCACGCTCTGTGGCAAGTGAGGAACTGGCGCATAGGCACCCATCCCGCCAGTGTTAGGGCCCTTGTCGCCATCGTAAGCACGTTTGTGGTCCTGAGCCGTTGGCATGATGTAGAACTTGTCCCCATTGACAAAGGCAAAAAGTGAAAATTCCTCTCCTGCAAGAAACTCCTCGATAACCACACGCGCACCTGAGTCACCAAATTTATTGTCCAAAAGCATCTCGTGAGCGGCTTCGAC
>NZ_AJRH01000291.1:0-5675 GCF_000297015.1 Streptococcus sp. GMD6S
CTGGACTCAAAATCCAGTGTCCGCAAGGACGTGCCGGTTCGACCCCGGCCGCCGGTATAGTATTAAAGACAAGGTTTTCGGACCTTGTCTTTTTCTTTTATTTGTTGAATTTGTAACGCTGAGTTACTTAAAATTACTAGATTTATAATAAATCATCTAATTTATCCGCTAATTTTTGTTGCTTGCTTGGATACAAATGAGAGTATGTATCTATTGTTGTAGTTATAGATGCATGGCCTAATCTTTCTTTTACGACAAGATAATCTTCTCCTTGATTTATTAGCAGTGAAGCATGTGAATGCCTGAAGTCGTGAATTCTTATCTTTTTTAAAGAACTATTTCTTTGCAATATTTTTTTATATTGTTTTTCGATTGAATCTTTAGTTATTGTAATAGGGCTATTTTGAAATATCTGTAGATCATCTAGGTTAGTTGTAAATTCTTTCAATCTCTCATGCTGTATCTGTTTCCAGTCTTCTAGTGTCTCCACTAGTTTGGCGTTCATGATGATTCTTCGGGTTCCAGCTTTTGTCTTTGTACTACTAATGTGTTCTTCACCTTTTTTAACGTATACTGATTTGCTTACATGGATTGTATTTGTTGAAAACTCTATATCCTTCCACGTTAGAGCAAGTGCTTCTCCCAGTCTTAGACCAGTAAAAAATAAAACTGTGAATAGTAATTTGATATTGTATTCATCGTCGTTAAATAGTGTTAAGAAGTGCTTGAATTCTTTTATTGTCCAGAAATTTAATTTTGCTTTTTCTATTGGTAATTTTTTTAGCATTCCTACAGGATGTTCCTTGTAAAATCCCTTTCTTAATCCAACATCCAGAATTTTCTTTAGTAAAATTATAATTTTATTAATAGTATTTGGACTTAGCTTCTTTTCCGAGTTTTGAGCATTTTTATCTCTTAGATGTTCTCTGAATTGATAGATATCTTCATAAGTTAATTTAGCTACATCATCAACTTTTTCAAAATAGTTTTTTATATGCCTGTTATAGTTGTTTTCTTGTGTATCTATATAGCTTTGTTTTCTGTTGTTTATTTTATCCTCTTCTTTTAAGAGATCATAAAGGATATCAATTGATATTTTTGAGTTGAAACTTTTTTCTTTAAGTTCGACACTTCGTAAGTATTGTTCGGCCTCCAATGCTTCTTTTTTAGTTTTGAATCCTTTTCTTACAATTCTACGTTGTTTTAGAGATATTGGATTTATACCATTGGAAACATCGACAATCCAAGTTCCGTCTCTACTTTTACGTAAAGCCATAAGCTACGCTTCTTTCTGGAGTTCAATTCCTAATAGTTCTTCAGCGACACTGGCTGGAATTGTACCAATCCGTTTGTTATCGTAGATGTTAAAACCACGATTCACTAATAGTAATTTACCGGTATGGATAATCTTTCTTGCAGTTCCTGGAGCAAATCCAAGTTCGACAAGGTCATCTTTTGTTACAGTTTTAATCATGTTATCTCCTTTTCTATTCAGATTAAGTAAGGGGAGGATTAACTCCCCTTGTCTGATACTTATTTTTGTTTTACATCTACTAAATGGATAGCATCCGCCTTGTAATACATTGTTGTGCTAATCATAGTAGCTTGTAAATTGTCAAATGTAACTGGTACTTCATCCATTGCTTGGATATAGTCATTATCAACCAAGGCATCTGGATTGTCTACTGAGACTTGGGTTGATTTCTTTTTGAATTGTCCATCCTTGATTGTTACATTGTATTTCCAACCAATGATTTTATCGGTATTAAAACGTCTTTCGCTACCATCTCGGTTTTTGATAATTTCTCCGTTTGCATCTGCTCGGACTTCCGTTTCAAATTTTGGAATGACTTCATCCAATTCAAATTTTGTTCCAATGTTATTAAAATTCCAGTCATTTTGTGAAAGCATTTTTGCCATAGTTAATTTCTCCTTTTAATATTTTCTTTGATTGTAGGGATCAAATCCTCTCGTTTAAAGAGTATTGCTCTTTCTATTAATCCACTTGCTAAATCTGGTGGATATTCCATATTGTTGAGTGCGAGATAGTTAGATTTCTCATACTCATGCAGTAAGTTATTGTCGTATAGAAATTTATACGCTTTTAGAATAGCTCCTGAACCTTTATAGGTAAACCATTCTAATTTTTGTTCTAGTTCTGTTTTTGATTTTGAAATAATGATAGAGACGGGTTTTGAATGGCCTAAAAACTTTTCCCAAGATCTCAAAGGTTTTGAGAAATAGCTATCACTATAGAACCTCACTTTTTCTTTGAGATATCCCTTGGTAAAGTTGAGAAGATCTATTTCTGAATGCAACCATTCTTGAATGAAGTAGTGAGCTTTTTCTTTCCTAAGTTCTAACTCAGTTCTTATCCAATTTTCTATATACCGCTTGCTGATACCGAGCTTCTCAGCTCGTTCTAAGCGTTTATCGTAAATTCTAAGTCTTTCGTCATCATTGGGTTTTCTCAAATATAAGGTCTGGCCGATTGTTTCATCTCCGTAGGTATTGTAGTAGGTGCTTTTTCCATATATAAAGCGTTTCTTCTGACAAATCTTTAGAAGCTGATTAGGAGTGAAATAGGGTGTTTCATTAAAATCATCTATTGCAATATCAATTCGTCTTACTGAAAAATGATTGTAATTGTAGTAGAGGTTGTTCAAAAACTGTCTTTCGGACAGACTATTTGGATCTAATACCATATCTCTATAGAACTCGAGTGCCTGTCCTGACATGACAAGCATGTAGGACGACTCTTTCGCTCCATAGTAGATACGGATATTCCCATAATGAAGCTGGCTATCATAGTTATAGTATTTAAGGCTCCCTTTATTCTCAATAAATAGGTCATAGTCAAGAAATAGAATGTCTTCGATTATTTCTCTTGGCGAAAATTCAGTCTTATCAAACTGAATTTGAATCCAGTCAAATACAGAACGTAAATGTTCATTTTTTGCCATAGATTTTGATTCAACTTTTTGCTTAATTTTGCCACCCTTAAAATCTCCGAAACCCTTGGAAATACTGAATTCTTTCGATGGTACACCTAACTTGCAGAGGGTGGTGTTACTACACACCCTATCGGTCAAAAATGGTCCGTCCGCATCTACGCTCATTTTCGGCTTTCTGCCTCATGGCTCAGCCGAAAACTCGCTATTAGCCGAACCTATTTTTTGACCTCTTGTTAACAAACCCTAGTAAGCCGGTTTGCATCGACTCTTCAATATCTTGGATTTTCTTTTTTAGGTTGGAATTCTCAATTTTTATCAGTCGCATTTCTCGCTTAAATTCCTGTTTTAAGGCGCTCAGTTCATCGTAGAGCTCATCTATTACTTGGTTTAGGGATTCATGTTCATTGTCTGCTAGACTCCCAAATACGGCTTGTATAGCCTCTTTTAGACCTATTTCAAGTTTTAGTTTAGCTAACTTTTGAAATTGTCTAAGGTCTTCGTCTGTAAAATCATAGGCAACTGTATAACTTAATTGATGAGTTCTGGGATTTCTACTGATAGGAACTTTAATTTTCTTAAATTCCTTGCCACTTATCTCTTTAATCAGTTGAATCCAATTTTTAAGAGTAGAGGTAGAGTTTAGGCCAGAAATTTGATTGACTAACTCTTTATTGGTCATCTTTTTGTGAAACCTCCGAAATTTTCTTGTGCAACTGAAGAGTTTTCTGTGGTATAATTGTTACATAATATGTTTTGATCTTGGAACGAACGGCACATTTGTTTCAAGATTTTTTATTTTGTCGAATCTTACCTCCTTTATTAAAATTTTTTAAATCGACTACTAGTTACATACGCTTTTACCTCCTTTTATGCTATAATATTCTCAATGGAATATTCAATCTCAAAATAAATATTCCTTATGGAATAATTCTATTTTATACCGTTTGGAATATTTTGTCAAGCTAAAATATACGAATAAGAATATCTATAGGAGAATTATGTATACAGAGGATTATAAATTTTCAGAGAGGTTAAAAACTCTCAGAAAATCAAAAAAGTTAACTCAAGTACAAATATCGGAATTAATTGGAGTTCAACAAGGGACATATTCTCGGTGGGAGAATGGAACGTTAGAACCAGGATTAGAATTCGTTGTGAAATTGGCAAATATCTTTGGGACTACTACAGATTATTTGCTGGGACAAAAACCTTATTCAATTATCAGTAGTTTACCTCTAGAACAATTAGATCTTACCAATATTGCAAACTTTTCAAAGGATGAGTTTGATATTTTGAAACATTCAATAGCAGTTTCGGTGGCAAGAAATAAAATAAAGGCAACAGAACTAAAAGATAGAGTTATAGAAAAAAATCAGTTGTCAGAAAAAGATGCAGAACTTTTGAATAAGATTTTTGAAGAAGTTAAAACTTATTGGGAAAATTAGGAGGACGCTAGTCTTCAAAATTCCCTCCCAAAATGTGTCCAAAATATTGACAGAATTCTAGCTTTTCATTATAGTTCTTATGGAACTTTTTTTCTACAACAAAATAGGCTCCATAATATCCATAGGGGATTTACCCACTACAAATAGTATAGAGCCGGTTTTATTAATGTCCTGCATTTCCTAATAAGTTAACCATGACAACACCAATGATAATCAAAATTAAACCGATAATGCTATAAACATTTAGTGTTTCTTTGAAAATCATTACTGCGATAGAGGATATCAAAACTAAACCGACAGCTGACCATGTTGCATAAGCTATTCCTACAGGAATTTTTTGCATTGCTAGTGAGAGGAAATAGAAACAAACGCCATAGCTAAGTAGGGCAGAAACGGTTGGAATAGGCTTTGTAAAACCGTCTGATAATTTCAAAAGGTTAGTTCCCAATATCTCTCCTACAATGGCGATAAAAAGATAAAAGTATGACATGTCTTTAACCTCCTATATGTCATGTTTTTGCTCTAAGAGCTATTATAGCTATCCGTTTTTTATAAATCTTGGCACAAGTCATGAGAATTTGTAGTAAAACTGTGGCAGACACTTTTTCAGAACCAATAGCTGATAAGTTTAGTATATCATAAGATAAATTTTAAATAAAGTCTTGATTTATTTCAATGTCTTGCGTGGTCTCGATTTTACTGGTAAAATTACTTTTAAGAACTTTAAAAAAGAGGCTTCTATATTTGACAAAACAATGACTTGTTGTCCCGAATGTGGGCATCCTTTGGAGAAAAAATTTTTAAAAGATGAGGGAGATATTCCTTATTGTTCACAATGTGCGAGTTTTCGTTTTCCAGTCTTTAATACAGCAATTAGTGCGATTTTATTTAATGAAAAACATGATAAGATTCTCTTGATTAAGCAATATGACATGGCTGAGCATATTTTGCTAGCTGGTTATGTGTCTAATGATATTCACAACCAATTTCTACAATCATTAAAGACAATTAATTTAGCCTCTCTTATTACGGATATGGGTAATAAAATTGCACAAAACTAGTCCAAAACTCTTTTTAATAAGGAGTATACTTTCTAGCATTTTATAGTTACTAAAAAGTATCTAAACTTTGGAAGTGATACTAAGTTTTAAAAAATATTATGGAAAAAAAGCTTATAAAATCAATATTTCTGAGATTTAAAACTAATAATATTAGACTCAAAATCCAGTGTCCGCAAGGACGTGCCGGTTCGACCCCGGCCGCCGGTATAGTAATA
>NZ_AJRH01000292.1:0-4819 GCF_000297015.1 Streptococcus sp. GMD6S
GCTAATCATGAAGCGTGAAAAACACACCCTAGATATGGCAATCAGTAACATAGCTCATGATATTCGGACACCTTTAACAATCGCTTCAGGATACACTCAACAACTAATAAAACACCCCGATAATAGTTCAGAAACCTTAAATAAAATAGCCCATCATCAGGATTTGGTTTCCAAACGGTTGGAGGCTCTCCTCGAATACCGTCATTTGATGGAAGGAGCAGTCAAACCGAAACTGGAAGAACTTGATTTATCAACTTTTATAACGAAAAAGACTTTAGCTTATTACGACGTTTTTCAATCTTCACAGATTGTTCTTGATTTTAACGTTGAACCAGGATTGAAAACGACGACTGATGAGGACTTGCTTGATCGAATTATACAAAACCTTCTTGGAAATGTTCTCAAGCACGGCAAGGAGAAGGCTCGACTTTCTTTGAAAAAGGAAGACAATAGCCTTGTTTTGAAAATTGATAACCTAGTCAAAAAATCTATCAAGAATATAGACAATCTCAGCAATCGTTTTTATTCTGAAAATATGTCAGATACCGAAGAATCCTCTGGTTTAGGTCTCTATATTACTGAGGAATTGGTTCATCTTCTTGGAGCGGAAATGAAGCTAGCCACTGATGGAGAATGGTTTTCAGTCTTTATTTATCTTTAACAGAAGAAACCTCCTCTATATCCTAGAGGAGGTCCTTTTTATAAGCTTTTCTTCTTGAAAATAATCAGTCCACTGAAAGAGAAGAAAAGTATGACTGTTACGCAAACCGTGATGGTATAGAGAATAGCTTGACTATTAGTAGTCATAGCATAGGCAAAATCTAGAATTAAATATCGAAGAATTTCAATGTCTGGGAAAACAAGAATTGGAATAGAAACGACAATAGAGCTAATCAGATAACCAATAAATACGGCAAGATAAGAATGAGTTAGGTAGAGAATAAAGGAGACAATCGAAAGCCAAGCGAGTAGGCATAGAAATTGAAGGGAAATCGTCAAGAGGAGATTAGTAACAAAACCATCAGGCATTGTACCAAGTCCGTTTAGTAGAGTCGCGGGAATAAAGGCAATCACAAGACTGGTGATGAGTTGTAAGAGAGCGATACTTGCTAGTACAAAGAATTTAGCAAGGAAAAATTCTGTACGAGAAACGCCAACTGTCAAACTATTTTTATAAAGCTTGCCGATTAAATCGACCCCAAGAACTAAACACACTAGAATAATACAGAGGAAAACGAGGTTTGAGCCGTTATTTGACGCGTTGATTAGAGCTAATATCCCATTCCAACCATGGGTAGGAAGCTCAGGTGGTGCTGCCTGAACTGACATTAGATGCCCTGTAGCTCCAATAGTAGCACCCAGTAACATAAGTACAAAGAGAATGAATTCTGTAATCCAGAATCCTTTGGAGCGGAAAAGACGGTAAAAATCTGCTTGAATGGTATGTATCATGATTTTTCTCCTATTCTACCAATTGGGTGAAGTATTCTTCTAGGTTTTGACGGGCAAAGTAAATCTCATCAATAGCAACATCGGACAAAGTTAGTTGCTTAAGAATCTGTTTGACATCTTGTTCATTACCAAAGATATGGATTTCCTTTTCAGGGTTTACAACCTTAAACTGGAGCTGGATTTGTTCTTTCAATACCTGACAAGCTCTTTCCTTGTCGCTTGTTTTAAGCACAATATAATCCTCGCTCAGTGTTTCAAACTCAGCTTTACTGATTTCACGGATAATCTTACCTTGATCCAGAATACCAAAGCGATTAGCTAAGAGATAGAGTTCTGACAAGATATGGCTAGAGATGAGGATGGTTATGCCTTTTTCTTGATTTAGCCGCTGGATCATGAGACGAAATTCTTTGATTCCAATTGGGTCGAGACCATTAATAGGTTCATCAAGAATAAGGAAGTCGGGTTTGGACAGAAGAGCAATAGCGATACCAAGTCTTTGTTTCATTCCTAGCGAGAAATCACGAAAGACTTTCTTACCTGTATCAGACAAACCTACATAATCTAGTGTTTCTTGAATAACTTTATCAGCATTTGGAATATGGCGGATCATACAATAATATTTCAGATTTTGATAGGCTGTTAAGTGATTATGAGCTACAGGTGATTCGATAACTGAACCTACTCGAGATAAGCCCTTGGTCCACTCATTTTCCGATTGACTAGAAAAGAGGGAAACAGTTCCTTTATCCGCAAACAGTAGTTGTGTAATGATTTTGATAAGAGTAGTTTTACCTGCTCCATTTTTTCCGATTAGACCATAAATATCTCCCTCTTTTATGGTTAGACTAAGATCTTGAAGAATAGCTTGTTGTCCGAATTGTTTGGTCAGTCCATGAATTTCGAGTACTGTTTTCATGATTTTCTCCTTTTGATTTATTTTTCTAACTTTAGTATAAGGTATAGAAATCAAAGAAATATCAAGTAATTCTAAAGAGTTTCTAAAGTTTTGTGATTCTTAAAAAAACAAAACCCAGTTGACATGAACTGGGCTTCTCAATTATAAAATATACTTCTCAATGGCACGCGCAACGCCTTCTTCTTCATTGCTATCTGTAACGTCATTAGCAAGGGATTTGACATGGTCGCTGGCATTTCCCATAGCAATGCCAAGCCCTGCAAACTGAAGCATTTCGATATCGTTATTGGCATCGCCCATGGCCATAATTTCTGAGGGCTCGATCTTCAAAATCTCTGCTAGTCGAGAAAGAGCAGTAGCCTTAGTAGTCCCAAGTGGCATGGCTTCATAAATGACAGGCTGTGAACGAACGCCACTGAATCGTTGGCAAAGCTCCTCAGCAAACCGCTGCTCAAAATCGTCTGTTTGCTCTTTGGTGCCTAAAAACATTCCTTGGAACATACGATACTTGCCACTGGTAGCTTCCTCAAGGGAAATTTCAGTCAAGTCTGAAAAGACGAGTTTGGCATCATTTTGAACGATTTGATTAGGCTTGCCACCGAGAACAAAATAATGTTTCTCATCAAAAAGAGTCAACTGGACGTCGCTTTTTTCTGCTAAGTCATAGAGGTATTCAATGTCAGATGGACTGAGTTCTTGCCAGTCAACTAGACTCCAGTCACTGGTCTGATGGGTTGAGCAACCATTATTGACAATGACGTGCTCGTTCTGTAGGTCAAGTCCTAGTTGTTTATAGTAGGGGAGGACACCGAAAAGCGGGCGACCTGTACAGAGAACCAGTTTGACACCTTTTTCAATGGCTTGGTGAATGGCAGTGATGTGGGCTTGCGGGATTTCCTTGGCTTCATTGAGGAGGGTTCCGTCCATATCCAAGGCTAGTAGTTTAATCATAAGACTTCCTTTTCTAGGTGTTTGCTTTTATTATAGCATATAGACTATAAAATGTCTGACAGAATAGTAACATTTGACTTTCCTTTTCTTGAAAAAGAAAATAAATTCTTATATAATATGTATACTTAATATTTAAGGAGAAATAATGTCAAAGTATCACTTTAATTCAATTTACAAAAATGATGAAACAGAATCTACAGGTCTTCTTTTCATAAAAGTCTACAACAAGTGGGAAAGCAACTTAAAAAGAGTTTTGAAATCGGTTGGTCTTACTCTGCCTCAATTTATCGTTTTGACTTCGCTCTTGTTTCTGACTAATAGAGAGAAATATGTGACACAAGTTGATATTGCTCGGTTCACTGGTATGGATGTCATGACGGTTTCTCAGATTGTCCGGTTACTGGAGAAGAAAAACTACATTAAACGTGATCAACATCCAAAGGATAGTCGGGCAAAACTGGTCTCAGTAACGAAGTCTGGCGCGGAGAAGGTCAATCAAGCTTTACCTTTAGTAGAAGGTGTTGATGAAAATTTTTTTGAAAAACTATCTAACGATAGAGAAGTTTTTAATCGCTTTTTAGTAGAGTTGGAGGATAAAAATGCCTAGATATTGGGTAGGAGTTGTTTCGAAGAACCATGTTTTAAGAGGAGTTGAAGGGAATTTTTGCCAGGTCTGTCATGGAAAGGGTGGCCCCTTAAATCGTATGAAAAAAGGTGACTATCTTTTATACTATAGCCCAAAATACGATATGAATGGTCAAGATAAGTTACAGGCTTTTGTGGCCGTAGGTAAGATTATAGACGACAAGGCCTATCAAGTAGAGCAATTTGAAGGATTCTTTCCCTTTAGACGAAATGTCGAGTATTATCAGCCAGTCAAAGATTGCTCCATAGAAATAGCCAGACAACATCCTGAATGGAAAGACTATACTTCTCGACTTCGTTATGGGCATTTTGAAGTTTCCAAAGACTTTTTTCTCTATATCTTTCAGCATATGAAAGTGGATGATGAAGGATGATTGATTTGCTAATTAAATGATTGTCAACTAGAATTTTGGATTTGGACTGTGAAGCGAACTTTGCTATAATAGAGTAAGAAACTTTGATAAAGCAAACGAGGCTGAGATGAAATTACTGTATACTGATATTCGGACTTCTTTGACTGAAATTTTAACGAGAGAGGCAGAAGAACTGGTTGCTGCAGGCAAGCGGGTTTTCTACATCGCCCCCAACTCTCTTTCATTTGAAAAGGAACGTGCCGTGCTGAAATGCTTGCCTCAGCAGGCTTCTTTTGCGATTACCGTCACGCGTTTCGCTCAAATGGCTCGTTACCTGGTTTTAAATGATTTGCCTGCCAAGACCAGTCTTGATGAAATCGGGCTTGGGATGGCTTTTTATAAGTGCCTTGCGGAACTCGATCCCAAGGACTTGCGTGTTTATGGTGCAATTAAACAAGATCCTCAATTTATCCAGCAGTTGGTTGAACTTTATCATGAG
>NZ_AJRH01000293.1:0-4382 GCF_000297015.1 Streptococcus sp. GMD6S
TTAAAAGGTGCAATTGCATCACTACCAGATGGACCTGCGTTGTATTAGCTAGTTGGTGAGGTAACGGCTCACCAAGGCAACGATACATAGCCGACCTGAGAGGGTGATCGGCCACACTGGGACTGAGACACGGCCCAGACTCCTACGGGAGGCAGCAGTAGGGAATCTTCGGCAATGGACGGAAGTCTGACCGAGCAACGCCGCGTGAGTGAAGAAGGTTTTCGGATCGTAAAGCTCTGTTGTAAGAGAAGAACGAGTGTGAGAGTGGAAAGTTCACACTGTGACGGTATCTTACCAGAAAGGGACGGCTAACTACGTGCCAGCAGCCGCGGTAATACGTAGGTCCCGAGCGTTGTCCGGATTTATTGGGCGTAAAGCGAGCGCAGGCGGTTAGATAAGTCTGAAGTTAAAGGCTGTGGCTTAACCATAGTACGCTTTGGAAACTGTTTAACTTGAGTGCAAGAGGGGAGAGTGGAATTCCATGTGTAGCGGTGAAATGCGTAGATATATGGAGGAACACCGGTGGCGAAAGCGGCTCTCTGGCTTGTAACTGACGCTGAGGCTCGAAAGCGTGGGGAGCAAACAGGATTAGATACCCTGGTAGTCCACGCCGTAAACGATGAGTGCTAGGTGTTAGACCCTTTCCGGGGTTTAGTGCCGCAGCTAACGCATTAAGCACTCCGCCTGGGGAGTACGACCGCAAGGTTGAAACTCAAAGGAATTGACGGGGGCCCGCACAAGCGGTGGAGCATGTGGTTTAATTCGAAGCAACGCGAAGAACCTTACCAGGTCTTGACATCCCTCTGACCGCTCTAGAGATAGAGTTTTCCTTCGGGACAGAGGTGACAGGTGGTGCATGGTTGTCGTCAGCTCGTGTCGTGAGATGTTGGGTTAAGTCCCGCAACGAGCGCAACCCCTATTGTTAGTTGCCATCATTCAGTTGGGCACTCTAGCGAGACTGCCGGTAATAAACCGGAGGAAGGTGGGGATGACGTCAAATCATCATGCCCCTTATGACCTGGGCTACACACGTGCTACAATGGCTGGTACAACGAGTCGCAAGCCGGTGACGGCAAGCTAATCTCTTAAAGCCAGTCTCAGTTCGGATTGTAGGCTGCAACTCGCCTACATGAAGTCGGAATCGCTAGTAATCGCGGATCAGCACGCCGCGGTGAATACGTTCCCGGGCCTTGTACACACCGCCCGTCACACCACGAGAGTTTGTAACACCCGAAGTCGGTGAGGTAACCTTTTAGGAGCCAGCCGCCTAAGGTGGGATAGATGATTGGGGTGAAGTCGTAACAAGGTAGCCGTATCGGAAGGTGCGGCTGGATCACCTCCTTTCTAAGGATAAGGAACTGCACATTGGTCTTGTTTAGTCTTGAGAGGTCTTGTGGGGCCTTAGCTCAGCTGGGAGAGCGCCTGCTTTGCACGCAGGAGGTCAGCGGTTCGATCCCGCTAGGCTCCATTGGTGAGAGATCACCAAGTAATGCACATTGAAAATTGAATATCTATATCAAATAGTAACAAGAAAATAAACCGAAACGCTGTAGTATTAAAAGAGTTTATGACTGAAAGGTCAAAAAATAAGGTTAAGTTAATAAGGGCGCACGGTGGATGCCTTGGCACTAGGAGCCGAAGAAGGACGTGACAAACGACGATATGCCTTGGGTAGCTGTAAGTAAGCGATGATCCAGGGATTTCCGAATGGGGGAACCCAACAGGTACTACCTGTTACCCGCATCTGTTAAGGATGTGAGGAGGAAGACGCAGTGAACTGAAACATCTAAGTAGCTGCAGGAAGAGAAAGCAAAAGCGATTGCCTTAGTAGCGGCGAGCGAAACGGCAGGAGGGCAAACCGAAGAGTTTACTCTTCGGGGTTGTAGGACTGCAATGTGGACTCAAAGATTATAGAAGAATGATTTGGGAAGATCAGCCAAAGAGAGTAATAGCCTCGTATTTAAAATAGTCTTTGTACCTAGCAGTATCCTGAGTACGGCGGGACACGTGAAATCCCGTCGGAATCTGGGAGGACCATCTCCCAACCCTAAATACTCCCTAGTGACCGATAGTGAACCAGTACCGTGAGGGAAAGGTGAAAAGCACCCCGGGAGGGGAGTGAAATAGAACCTGAAACCGTGTGCCTACAACAAGTTCGAGCCCGTTAATGGGTGAGAGCGTGCCTTTTGTAGAATGAACCGGCGAGTTACGATATGATGCGAGGTTAAGTTGAAGAGACGGAGCCGCAGGGAAACCGAGTCTGAATAGGGCGCCTTAGTATCATGTCGTAGACCCGAAACCATGTGACCTACCCATGAGCAGGTTGAAGGTGCGGTAAGACGCACTGGAGGACCGAACCAGGGCACGTTGAAAAGTGCTTGGATGACTTGTGGGTAGCGGAGAAATTCCAAACGAACTTGGAGATAGCTGGTTCTCTCCGAAATAGCTTTAGGGCTAGCGTCGACATAAAGATTCTTGGAGGTAGAGCACTGTTTGGGTGAGGGGTCCATCCCGGATTACCAATCTCAGATAAACTCCGAATGCCAATGAATTATGGTCGGCAGTCAGACTGCGAGTGCTAAGATCCGTAGTCGAAAGGGAAACAGCCCAGACCACCAGCTAAGGTCCCAAAATAATTGTTAAGTGGAAAAGGATGTGGGGTTGCACAGACAACTAGGATGTTAGCTTAGAAGCAGCTATTCATTCAAAGAGTGCGTAATAGCTCACTAGTCGAGTGACCCTGCGCCGAAAATGTACCGGGGCTAAAACAATTTACCGAAGCTGTGGATACCTTTATAGGTATGGTAGGAGAGCGTTCTATGTGTGAAGAAGGTATACCGTGAGGAGTGCTGGAACGCATAGAAGTGAGAATGCCGGTATGAGTAGCGAAAGACAGGTGAGAATCCTGTCCACCGTAAGACTAAGGTTTCCAGGGGAAGGCTCGTCCGCCCTGGGTTAGTCGGGACCTAAGGAGAGACCGAAAGGTGTATCCGATGGACAACAGGTTGATATTCCTGTACTAGAGTATGTAGTGATGGAGGGACGCAGTAGGCTAACTAAAGCAGACGAATGGAAGTGTCTGTCTAAGCAGTGAGGTGTGATATGAGTCAAATGCTTATATCTATAACATTGAGCTGTGATGGGGAGCGAAGTTTAGTAGCGAAGTTAGTGACGTCACACTGCCAAGAAAAGCTTCTAGCGTTTAAACATACTCTACCCGTACCGCAAACCGACACAGGTAGTCGAGGCGAGTAGCCTCAGGTGAGCGAGAGAACTCTCGTTAAGGAACTCGGCAAAATGACCCCGTAACTTCGGGAGAAGGGGTGCTGACTTTAAGTCAGCCGCAGTGAATAGGCCCAAGCAACTGTTTATCAAAAACACAGCTCTCTGCTAAATCGTAAGATGATGTATAGGGGGTGACGCCTGCCCGGTGCTGGAAGGTTAAGAGGAGTGCTTAGGAGTAATCCGAAGGTTGAATTGAAGCCCCAGTAAACGGCGGCCGTAACTATAACGGTCCTAAGGTAGCGAAATTCCTTGTCGGGTAAGTTCCGACCCGCACGAAAGGCGTAATGATTTGGGCACTGTCTCAACGAGAGACTCGGTGAAATTTTAGTACCTGTGAAGATGCAGGTTACCCGCGACAGGACGGAAAGACCCCATGGAGCTTTACTGCAGTTTGATATTGAGTGTCTGTACCACATGTACAGGATAGGTAGGAGTCTATGAGATCGGGACGCCAGTTTCGAAGGAGACGTTGTTGGGATACTACCCTTGTGTTATGGCCACTCTAACCCGGATAGGTTATCCCTATCGGAGACAGTGTCTGACGGGCAGTTTGACTGGGGCGGTCGCCTCCTAAAAGGTAACGGAGGCGCCCAAAGGTTCCCTCAGAATGGTTGGAAATCATTCGCAGAGTGTAAAGGTATAAGGGAGCTTGACTGCGAGAGCTACAACTCGAGCAGGGACGAAAGTCGGGCTTAGTGATCCGGTGGTTCCGTATGGAAGGGCCATCGCTCAACGGATAAAAGCTACCCTGGGGATAACAGGCTTATCTCCCCCAAGAGTTCACATCGACGGGGAGGTTTGGCACCTCGATGTCGGCTCGTCGCATCCTGGGGCTGTAGTCGGTCCCAAGGGTTGGGCTGTTCGCCCATTAAAGCGGCACGCGAGCTGGGTTCAGAACGTCGTGAGACAGTTCGGTCCCTATCCGTCGCGGGCGTAGGAAATTTGAGAGGATCTGCTCCTAGTACGAGAGGACCAGAGTGGACTTACCGCTGGTGTACCAGTTGTCTTGCCAAAGGCATCGCTGGGTAGCTATGTAGGGAAGGGATAAACGCTGAAAGCATCTAAGTGTGAAACCCACCTCAAGATGAGATTTCCCA
>NZ_AJRH01000294.1:0-4140 GCF_000297015.1 Streptococcus sp. GMD6S
GAATTCCATTATGAGAACGGGGTACAAGACTTTGTTTCTTACCTCAATGAAGACAAGGAAACATTGACGCCAGTCCTATACTTTGAAGGCGAAGACAATGGTTTCCAAGTGGAAGTTGCCCTCCAGTACAATGATGGATTTTCAGATAACATTCTGTCCTTTGTCAATAACGTTCGTACTAAAGATGGTGGAACGCATGAGACAGGACTTAAGTCTGCCATTACTAAGGTCATGAATGACTACGCTCGTAAGACAGGGCTCCTCAAGGAAAAAGATAAAAACCTAGAAGGGTCAGATTACCGTGAAGGACTAGCAGCTGTTCTTTCTATCCTAGTTCCGGAAGAACACCTCCAGTTTGAAGGACAGACCAAGGATAAACTAGGGAGTCCTCTGGCTCGTCCAGTTGTGGATGGGATTGTGGCTGATAAGTTAACCTTCTTCCTCATGGAAAATGGGGAACTGGCTTCCAATCTCATCCGTAAGGCTATCAAGGCTCGTGACGCTCGTGAAGCAGCACGCAAGGCGCGTGATGAGAGCCGAAATGGTAAGAAAAACAAGAAAGACAAGGGCTTGTTGTCTGGTAAATTAACACCAGCTCAGTCTAAAAACCCTGCCAAGAATGAACTCTACCTAGTCGAGGGAGACTCTGCCGGCGGTTCTGCTAAGCAAGGTCGTGACCGGAAATTCCAGGCTATCTTGCCCCTTCGTGGTAAGGTGATTAATACAGCCAAGGCCAAGATGGCAGATATCCTCAAAAATGAAGAAATCAATACCATGATTTATACCATCGGTGCGGGTGTGGGAGCAGACTTCTCCATTGAGGATGCCAATTATGACAAGATTATTATCATGACCGATGCGGATACCGATGGTGCCCACATTCAAACTCTTCTTTTAACCTTTTTCTACCGCTACATGCGTCCCCTAGTTGAGGCAGGACATGTCTATATCGCCCTTCCGCCTCTTTACAAGATGTCCAAAGGCAAAGGAAAGAAAGAAGAAGTGGCCTATGCTTGGACAGACGGTGAACTAGAAGAACTCCGCAAGCAGTTTGGCAAAGGCGCAACACTCCAACGATATAAAGGTCTTGGTGAGATGAACGCGGACCAACTCTGGGAAACAACCATGAATCCAGAAACCCGCACCCTCATCCGTGTCACGATTGAAGACTTAGCACGCGCCGAACGCCGTGTCAATGTCCTCATGGGAGACAAGGTCGAACCACGCCGTAAGTGGATTGAGGATAATGTTAAGTTTACGCTTGAGGAGAGTGGGGTGTTTTAAGATGTGTATTATTAAGATGTTATTAGACATATTAAACAGATTCACAGAAAAATGTAATATTTTATATTCAGACTATGATAAAAATCAAAAGAAAAAGGCACAAGAAAGACTCGACGCTTTGAAAGTTCTAGCCAATAAAGATTACATAATGAAAAATGTTAGTTCTAAAACTAAACAGAGCAGCTATTTTGTAAGAGCTATTTTTGCGACAGTTATAATGGTGGTTTTATTTCCCATAATTCTGTCTCTGAATGCACATAATAATTTATTGATTGGAATTTGTTCTATTTTCATATTATTCTTGTCACTGTCATATGCATACAATTCTTTTATAGTGTTTTTATTATCGCTCTTCAGATACTTCCGACAAATTATGTTTTCAGTTTTAATATTTGTAAACGCGTTTATTTTGGGAGATATATTAATTGGCAGTATTTCAAATCAAAATATTTCTAACAGAATAGTAAATTTTTTTACAAATTTATTTAAAGAGTATAGCTTACAAACAGAAATTGGTTTTGATAAATATCAATTTTGGTTTATATTTTTGATTATGACTTGTGCTTTGTGTTTATCTTTATATTTTGTTTTAAAAAGTTTAGATATATTTGAGCTAGAAAGTATGGAGAAAGAAAATGACTTAATAGTTGGTTTACTTACTATAACTACCTTCGTTATTAGTGCTGATTTTAACACAGTGAAACTAATAGGAATTTTCCTTTTTATTTTTATTATTCTTACGGCTTTTTTTACTGTTTTAAAATTACATTTCCTTTCAAAAAGATATGAAGAAGCACAAACTATATTTCAAGAACAATTACTTCTTAGATTTCCAGATTATCAAGAATTAAAGAAGTGTTATTATAGTGGAGGAGAAAAATATAGAGAAAAATTATTAAGCACAGAAAAGCTTTTAGAAGTTATTGTAAAAAATGAATTTAAATCTTTAAATGATTTAAAAAACTACGATGATTATAAACTTTATAAAGCAACGAGGTAAATATAATAGTGTTCACGTATCAAATAAATCTCTATATGAATCTTGCATTTACTCACTGTTAATAAATTTAATCACGGAATTAACAAGGATTATAAAATGAATGTTGAAATGTTTGAGGAATTGATTAAAGCGATTGATTCAACAGATTGGATTTCCAATTGGATTCAGATAGGTATAGGTGGCTTTTCAATTCTAGTACCTATAATTTATGCAACTTGGATTTCAAAAAAAGATACTAAAGAAATTGATGAACGACAACGAAAGCTAGAAATTATTCAATCTTCAATCGCGAGAAATATAGTAGAACTGACAAGTCAACAAAAGCAACTATCTAAAACTCAAAAAAAGGTTGAAGAGAGTTTAAGAGAACTTAAAGAAATGGCTCGACAATCAAGGAAGTCAAATCTATTAAAATTACAAAGTGATTTCCCAATATTCTATAGAGCACTAGATGATTTTGAATGGGAATATAACAAACTTTTGAATTTTATTAATGATTTTAATTCTAAAAAGAATTTATCTTCAAATATTGAAAATGAAATAGGAGAAATATTCTTAGCAATTGAAGATTTAATAGAATCGGAAATTAATCATCTGAATACTGAAGAAGTTCCGCCGTTGGTTTTAGCTTATTTTAACAAATTATTAAGAGCAGTAAACTCTTTATCGAAGTATTATTCGACAAATTTTGACGATGTTCAATGTATACATTTTATAGAGAATGCTTTTCCAAAGCTCACGATAGCAAGAAAAGAATTACTTGTTTTTGTATATAATTGAAGCTCTTTATATTATTTAGATTTTATAAAGCTTGTATAGTTTTCTTAATTTTTTAAATTTTAAGAGACTATTCAATATAATAAAAGATCTGTTACCTTATAGAAAAAGAGTGTGATAAACATGAGAATAGAAACAGACATGCTCGATTTAATTTTACAAACCGCAAAAGCGCTAAAAGTCAATGCCGTCGCTATTTCCGGCTCGCGGACAAACCCAAATGCTCCCAAGGACGAGTTCCAAGACTATGATGTGGTCTACATTGTGGAGAATTTGGACGCTCTGGCGGCTGATCTTTCTTGGTTGGAAAGGCTTGGCAAGCGCATGATTGAGCAACATAATGTATTAGGCAACCGCCGCCTTTATCTTATGCTCTTTGAGGATGGCAATCGGATAGATTTGACCCTTTGCCCCAAAGACCACATTCAAGAGTGGGTGGATAGTGAAGCTGACTATACAGTTTTGAAAGATGAGAAAGGCTTGTTTGACTCCCATACTACAAATTCTCAACGTTACTGGACAAGTCCAGCTAGTGCGATTGAGTTTGAAAAAGCCTGCAATGAATTTTGGTGGGTGTCAGCCTACGTGGTTAAAGGGATTTGTCGCAAGCAAGCCATCTATGCCACGGATCATCTCTACGGAATTTGTCAACAAGAACTCTTGAAGGTCTTGGCTTGGCAGGTAGCAAGTGATAGGGGCACGGTTGATGTTGGCAAGAACTACAAGTATCTCTTTAGCTACTTGCCTGCTGAGAAAGAGAAGGAATTCTCAAATCTACTTGATTTTTCAAGTAGTGACAAAATCACTCAATCTTTGTTTGCTACGATGGACCTTTTCCACCGAGAGGCTCAGTTCCTTGCTCAAAAAATGGGATTTAACTACGATAAAGAAGTAGCTGAGAAGATGATTCAGTATGCTGAGGAGAGACTTTCAAATCACCAACTAAATAAAGTATATATTTTAAAAGATTAAACTACAGAAAAGATAGTTTAGTTATATTTAGTAACTGAACACGGAACTAATTTCTGTAAATTATCCCTTATTCTATAAAAACCACTCTACATTCTTTGAAAGGAGTT
>NZ_AJRH01000295.1:0-4133 GCF_000297015.1 Streptococcus sp. GMD6S
CAGGCTATTGAAAAACATGGCTTCAAGGGTGTTCTGATGGGCTTGGCTCGGATTTTACGTTGCCACCCCTGGTCGAAAACAGGTAAGGACCCCGTCCCAGATCACTTTTCCCTCAGACGAAATCAAGAAAAAAAATAACCCAACATCACCTGATGTTGGGTTTTCTTGTTTATTTCAAAGCTTTTTGAGCGTCTTCAATCATGAGTTTAGTTGATTCAAGTCCGCCTCCGCTTAGATACCAGAGGTCTGGTGTTAGTTGGATGATTTTACCATTTTTAGCAGCAGGAGTTTCAGCGATGAGGGCATTTTCTAGGACGCCATCGTTGCTTGAGTTGTCCCCACCAATGGCAAGGGTACGGTTGATGACAAAGAGGATGTCAGGATTGATTTCTTTGACACTTTCAAAGCTGACTTCTTGTCCGTGGCGAGAGTCTTCAAATTTGGTGTCAGTTGGCTTGAATTTTAAGGTTTGATACAAGAAAGAGAAACGAGATTGGGCACCAAAGGCAGCCATTTTTCCTTCATTGAGGAGGATAGCAAGGGCTTTTTTGTCAGAACTTTCGTTTTTAGTAGCGACTTCTTGGATGCTCTTATCTAGGTTAGCCAATTCTTGCTTGGCTTTCTGAGTGCCTGTTTCACCAAAGGCGCTTGCAAGGGATTCGATGTTGGTCTTGGTAGAAGTCCAGTAGTCGTCCTTACTTGCTTGGAAGAGAACGGTTGGAGCAATTTCTTTGAACTTGTCTACGAATTTTTGGGTACGTGGAGAAGCGATAATCAAATCCGGCTCAAGAGCAGCAATGGCTTCTAGGTCTGGCTCAACCATGGAACCCACATTGTTGACATTTCCTGTAAGATCTTTTAGGTAAGTCGGAACAGTTTTTGTAGGCATTCCGACGATATTCTTTTCAAAACCTAAAGCGCGAATAGTATCCGCAGCACCGAGGTCAAAGGTCACAATCTTTTCAGGAACCTTTGAAAGTTTGACCTCATCTAGTGAACTTTTAATGGTTATCTCTGTTGGAGCAGAGCTACTTGTCTCTGTCTGGCTATTGCTTGAATTTGTATTTGTACTACATGCACCAAGTAAGAGCAAGAAGCTAGCCGCTAGGGCAGTGAGATAAAGTTTAAGGGATGTTTTCATGATTTCTCCTTTTTAAAATATAGTAACGATGTAGGGGGTCTCTTAAATAGGTTTGTTAGCTAAGAGACAGAGGGTTCTCTAACATGAGTTCAGAATAGCTAGCTATAGATACAGATCTTTTTGCCATTGATATCAGCCAGTGTGATGGGAATCTCATAAAGTTGACTGAGCAGGTCAGCCTGCATGATTTGAGCAGTCGTTCCCTTGCAAAAGACTTGACCGTCCTTAAAGGCAACAATTTCATCCGCATATTGGCTAGCCATGTTGATATCGTGGAGGACGATGATAATGGTTTTGCCAAGTTCCTCCACCAGTCGCCGAAGGATCTGCATCATGCTGACACTTTGCTTGATATCGAGATTGTTAAGCGGTTCGTCCAGCAAGATAAAGTCTGTATCCTGGGCTAGTACCATAGCGATAAAGACACGTTGGAGTTGTCCGCCAGACAGACTATCGATGTAGCGGTCTTTTAAGTTGGTCAGTTCCAGATAGTCAAGGGTTTCTCGAATTTTTTCCCAGTCTTCCGCCCTCAGTCGACCACGACTGTAGGGAAAACGTCCAAAGCTGACCAGTTCTTCTACAGTCAATTTGGCTTGGTAATTAATCTTCTGCTTTAGGATGGTGAGTTCTTTGGCCAGTTCTTGGGAATTCCAGCTTTCGATTTCCCGGCCTTTAATACTGAGAATCCCCTGATCTTTCTTGGTCAGTCTGCTCATGATGGAGAGAAGAGTTGATTTCCCGGCGCCGTTTGGACCAATGAAGGCTGTCAGTTTCTGAGGACTGACTTCAAGGGAAATGTCTTGCAAAATATCCTGTTTTTGAATGGATTTGTCAATGTTTTCCAGTTTCACTGACGTGCCCTCCTGTAAAGTAAGATAAAGAATAAGAGACCACCCACACTCTCGATGATCATGCTGATGCGAATTTCCAGCGCAAAGACTCGTTCGATGAGGGCTTGCCCCAAGGTCAAACTAATAAATCCAATCAGAATGGCTACGATAAAGAGCAACTTGTGCCGATAATCTTTGACAATCAGGTAAGTGAGATTGGCTAGCATAAAGCCGAAGAAGGCCATAGGTCCTACCAAGGCAGTCGCTGTTGAGGTCAAAAGCACGATGCCCCAGAGGAGTTCTCTCTGTTCTTTTTCAACATCGAGTCCCAGTATCTGAGCCGTTTCTCTTTGCAGGTGCAAGACATCCAGAACGACTGCTTTTCGAAAGAAAAAGATTGTCAAGGCAAGGATGATCAGAGAACCGATGGCTAGGATGGAAGTGTTGAGATGCTGAAAGGAGGCAAAGAGAGTGTTCTGCAGTTTATCGTATTCATTTGGATCCATCAGGACTTGGAGGAAGGTACTGATATTTCGAAAGAGACTTCCCAGGGCTAGGCAGATTAGCAGAATGAAAACCAGATCTTGCTTCATCAGCGTCTTCAAGTAGCCTTGTAAGGCGAGAAAGAAGAGGGATTGAAGCAGAAGCAAGATTAGAAATTCTAAGACAGGCGACTTTCCAAGCTGTAGAAATTTGCTTTCAAATATCAGTAGCAGGGTCTGTAGCAAGACATAGAAGGATTCGATTCCCAAAATACTTGGCGTCAGAAAGCGATTTTCCGTCAGGGTTTGAAAACTAATGGTCGAAATCCCTGTCGCGACGGCTACCAAGAGATAAACGATGATTTTTTGGGAACGTAGCTTCCAGGCAAAGGAAGATAGATGGGTGATGGGCCAAAAGTAGAGAAGACAAGCTCCAATGGCCAGAATAATGAGAAGGCAGAAGAGCTTGGTATGTTTGCTTTTAAACTGCATCTTTTTGTCCCCCTCTCCAGAGAAGTAGGATAAAGACGAGGCTACCGATGATTCCTAGTAGGAGACTGACAGACAGCTCATAGGGCCGAATCAAGACTCGAGAGAGGATGTCGCAGGCCAGAACCATATTGGCTCCGACCAGAGCGACCATGAGTTTAGTTTGGCTCAGATTATCTCCATAGCGCTTGCGGACAAGATTGGGAACGATGACTCCGAGAAAAGGCAAGGCACCCACGGTAATCATGGTGACACTTGTCGTTAGCGCCACCAGAAAAAGGGCCAGTTTTTCAAGTAGAGAGTAAGAAATCCCCAAACTTTCACTGGTTTCCTTGCCCAGATTCATGATGGTGAAGGTTTGGGAGAATTTCCAAACGGCTATCAGGATAATGAGGCCTAAGAAGAGCCACTCATACTGATGGGTCTGAATCATGGAGAAGGAGCCCTGGGTCCAAGCAGTCATACTCTGAACCAGATTGAAACGATAGGCGATAACTTCTGTGACAGAACCGATAATCCCACTATAGATGATCCCGATCAAGGGCAACATCCACCTTTCCTTTACAGAAAAAATAGTCATAAAGGCCAGGAAAAAGAGGGTAAATAAAATGGATGAGCCAAAAGCAAAGAGCATCTTTTGGGTCAGACTCGCAGACGGAAAGACAAAGAGGCTTAACACCATTCCCAGTTTAGCGGCTTCTGTGGTTCCGACTGTACTTGGAGCAGCGAATTGATTTTGAGTAATGGTCTGCATGAGGAGTCCTGCCATGCTCATACTGGAGGCTGCAAGGAGAATACTGATGGTTCTTGGAAGACGCGACTCTTGAAAGAGAAGCCAGGTCTGTTGGTCAAAAGCAAAGAATTTTTCCCAAGAAAAATCACTGGTTCCAATGGTAATGGAGAGAAAGACCAGGAGTAGAAGTAAGCCTGTTAAAATATGAGAGAGTTTCATGCCCCGTCCTTTCATGTAGATTTGGTATAAAAATACCCTTGGAGATAATGTAACACGATTTTTTTAATCTGTCAATAAATTTTCTGACAATTTAATGTAAAAAGAAAGAAAAATTTCTGAAATTACATCTGCCCCTCTCTTTTATTGGAAAACTGAGTAAAAACCAATCCACCTTCCCACTATCCTTCTCCTATAAAAAGTGGTAAAATGGAGGACAGAAAGAAGGAACTGATATGACA
>NZ_AJRH01000296.1:0-4125 GCF_000297015.1 Streptococcus sp. GMD6S
GTCACATGAAGTTACAGGCCAAATCCTTAGCTCTCCTAGCAGGTGCTAGTGAGTCTGAAGTTGCTCCCCTCGTTAAGCACCTCATCGCAGATAAAACCTTTAACTTAGAGACAGCCCAGCGCTATCTCGAAAACTTAAGATCATAAAAAACTCAGACGAATTCGTCTGAGTTTTTTGTACTTAAATACTTTTTCCAGGTAATAGGGTGACTGGTAAGAAGTAACCAGTTGTCGCGACTTCCTTGCCTTCGATCTTCTGCAAGAGAAGATCAACAGTGAGTTGGGCAATCTCTTCCAAGGGTTGCTTGATGGTCGCCAGTTGAGGGTAGTAGTTTTCGATAAAGTAAGTCCCATCATAGCCGATGACTTTGAGCTCTTCAGGAACAGAGATTCCCAGTTCCTGAGCTATTTTGATAACCAAGATGGCTGTCAGATCATCTGAAGCAAAGATAGCATCTGGTTTCTGATGAGTCAAGATATTCTTGATTTCCATTTCCTTTCTGACGGGAGAAAAGTCACTCGAAACATTGATAATAGGCGCTTTTGGGAGTACAGAGGCAAAACCAGCATGACGCAGTCCAGTAGGCGAATTGGAATTGTCATTCCCTGTAATCATGATAATAGACTGGGCACCTGTCTTGACCAAGGTTTGGGCAGCGAGAACCCCGCCACCGTAGTTGTCAGAGGAGACAACAGGAATGTCTGGAGACAAGTTTCGGTCAAAGGAAATGATTGGCGCTGTTACACGATTGTAGTCTTCAATTCCCAAGTTATGACTACCAGAAATGATACCGTCGACCTGATTGGCCTCTAGCATTTCGATGTACTCCCGTTCCTTCTTAGAGTCGTGCTCGCTGTTACAGATGATGGTCTTGTATCCATTTTTAAAGAGTTGGTGTTCCAACTTATCAATCAATTCTGCATAGAAAACATTGGAAATATTTGGGAAAATTAAGCCAATCAACTTAGCTGATTTTCCTTGGAGGCTACGAGCTAAATTGTTGGGCTTATAGCCCAATTCTCTCATGGCTTCATTGACCTTGAGAATGGTTTTTTCAGACAGATAACCTTTTTTATTGATAACCCGAGAAACGGTAGTAGGGCTGACACCAGCAAGTTTTGCGACATCAGTTAGTTTTGCGACCATAATCTAATTCATAGTAGGTTCCGGTTGGGTTTCCAGATTTGATCAGGATACCATTTTGATCGGCATTCGGAAAGACGCGACCAGAAAATACTTTTTCTCCTTTATTGATAAAAATTTCAAAAACAGAATTGTCGATGAAGATGTTAGCAGTAGTAGTTTGCTTGTCGATTGGGCAAGAACGAGTGCTTCCAAATTCTTGGGCGTACTGCTCACCAGCCTGGCTACGATCCACTGTCACTTGACCATTTACAAGGTCAAAGTTGATTGAAAGTCCCTTGCCTTCTTTGTCGGCAAGTAAGACAATCTCGCTCTGGCTATTGGCTTCCAAGTTGAGCTCGAGTTCATAGCTGTTATTGGTTTGAGCACGATTTGAAAAGGGTTCTTCAGAGACACGAAGGTCCTTGATAGCTGCGACAGGGTATTGGTAGAGTTTGCCATCTTTGATAGTGAGTTCCTTGACCAATGAGAAAGTTCCTTGGTGGTCAAAACGATCAGATGGGTAGACTACATCTGGTAGTCCAAGCCAACTAACTGCTAGAGAGCGTCCGTCTGGAGCGTTGAAGGCTTGCGTTGCATAGGCTTCGAAACCATAGTCTAGATTTTGCAATGGAGAGACATCTACCATTTTAGCATTTTCAGGATCAAAAGAAGCCCCGATTTTGTACATGTTTGGATAGATATTATCATAGTCTAGAACACTCTTATCCAATCCTTGCGGGCAGTAGAGAAGTACAGGTTGTTCACCGATAAAGACCAGATTTGGACATTCCATCATATAGGCAGTACGGTCGTTGGCAAAGTCTAGGTCACCAACTGCTTGCCAGTTGGTGTAATCATTATCTATAGCCTTGTAGAGACGAACAAAGCCTTTTTTCTCCAAGTCCTGTCCACCCACGATAGCATAATATTGCCCCTTAAAGTTGAAAATTTGTGGGTCACGGAAGTGATCAGTAGAGTCTGATGGCTGGTCAATCAAGATCTTGTCAATTTTTGTAATCTTGCCATCCTTATCTAAAAGAGCCCCGATCTGGTAGGGGTGACGGATCCAGTTTTCATCACGGACATTTCCAGTATAAAATAGGAACAACTGATCGCCAAACTGCATGGCAGAACCAGAGTAGGCACCGTGGCTATCTAATGGAGTATCTGGCAAAACTTTGACTCCAGTTTCTGTAAAGCGCACTAAATCATCACTTTCAAGCTGCACCCAAGACTTCAACCCATGTGCTGCACCAAAGGGGAAGTTCTGGTAAAAGAGAATCCATTTGCCATCGAAATAAGAAAAGCCATTTGGGTCATTGAGAAGACCTATTTTAGGCTCGACATGGTAACGAGTATGCCAAGGAGATTGTGCCATCGTTTCCTTGATTTGTTTGATTTCATCATTAGACCAGTCTTCATAGCGTCTATAACGGCGCTCAGTTGTCCATTCCATTTTATCTTTCCTCCTAAAGTTCTACTACCTTAATAGTAAACGTTTTCGACCAAAAAAGCAAGTCTTTTATGTTAAAAAATAGCAAAAAATGTCAAACGGTTGCCATAAATCAAGTAAAGGAAATCTAACAAATTTTCACGAAAAAATGAAAGAAAATGTAAATAAAAACCTTTATTCCTCAAGTTTAAAGATATTTTTTTGAGGAAAAAGAGAATTTCCCTCAAAAACGAGCAAAAATAATCAGAGGAAAAAGAAAGGGAATAAAAATTTCTGCAAAACGCTTGACATATTTTAGAAACATGATAAAATAATAGTCGTAGGGCGGATAAAATCGCTTTCAAACACTTTACAAAATTTTATATAAGGAGATTTTTGCAAATGAACAATCAGGATATTGCAAAAAAGGTCATCGAAGCCCTTGGTGGACGTGAAAATGTCAACAGTGTAGCTCACTGTGCGACTCGTCTACGTGTCATGGTCAAAGATGAAGGGAAAATCAAGAAGGAAGTGATTGAGAACTTGGATAAAGTTCAAGGAGCTTTCTTTAACTCAGGCCAATACCAAATCATCTTTGGGACTGGTACAGTAAACAAGATGTACGACGAAGTGGTTGCACTTGGTTTGCCAACCTCTTCTAAAGAAGACATGAAGGCAGAAGCTGCCAAACAAGGAAATTGGTTCCAACGTGCTATCCGTACTTTCGGTGACGTATTCGTACCAATCATTCCAGTTATCGTAGCAACTGGTCTCTTCATGGGTGTTCGTGGTCTCTTGACTGCTCTTGGGATGACACTTCCAGAAGATGTGACAACTTACACTCAAATCTTGACTGATACAGCCTTTATTATCTTGCCAGGATTGGTTGTTTGGTCAACCTTCCGTGTATTCGGTGGTAACCCAGCCGTTGGTATCGTCCTTGGTATGATGCTCGTATCTGACTCACTTCCAAATGCCTGGGCTGTTGCTTCTGGTGGTGAAGTAACTGCAATGCAGTTCTTCGGATTTATCCCAGTTGTAGGTTTGCAAGGTTCAGTTCTTCCAGCCTTCATCATCGGGGTTGTCGGAGCTAAATTTGAAAAAGCTGTTCGTAAAGTTGTTCCAGATGTACTTGACCTCTTGGTAACACCGTTCGTAACACTCCTTGTAATGTCAATCCTTGGATTGTTTGTTATCGGACCAGTCTTCCACGTTGTTGAAAGTTACATCCTCATTGGAACAAAAGCTATTCTTAACTTGCCATTCGGACTTGGTGGTTTCTTGATTGGTGGAGTTCACCAATTAATCGTCGTATCAGGTGTTCATCACATCTTCAACTTGCTTGAAGTTCAATTGCTTGCTGCTGACCATGCTAACCCATTCAACGCTATCATCACAGCTGCCATGACTGCTCAAGGTGCTGCGACAGTAGCCGTTGGTGTGAAAACTAAAAATCCTAAACTTAAAACACTTGCTTTCCCAGCTGCTCTTTCTGCCTTCCTAGGTATTACTGAGCCTGCTATCTTCGGGGTTAACTTGCGTTTCCGTAAACCATTCTTCCTTTCATT
>NZ_AJRH01000297.1:0-3283 GCF_000297015.1 Streptococcus sp. GMD6S
CCTTGAAATTTTCTGAAAAAAGAGTAAACTGGTATGCAAGAAGTCTATTTCGTGGAGTTTAGGATGAAATTATATGTTCAATTAATGATTCTCTTTGTGATTTCTCTTATCGGAGAGGGAATTTCTAGTTTCTTTCATCTGCCCATCCCAGGCAGTATTATCGGTTTGATTATTCTCTTTCTAGCCTTACAGTTCAAGTGGCTAAGGACCAGACATGTCAACATGGTTGGAAATTTCTTGCTGGCCAATATGACCATTCTCTTTTTGCCGCCAGCAGTGGGTATCATGGAAAAGTTTGATGTGATTGCCCCTTATCTTTTACCCATCGTCTTGATTGTCTTTTTTGCGGCTGTCATCAACATTATCCTTATTGCCCTAGTGGTTCAGTTTATCAAGAGACGATTTGAGGGAGATTATGAGAAAGGAGATGCCAAATGAGCGAATTTGTATCCAATCCTCTATTTGGGATTGCATTATCTATCCTAGCTTATCTAGTGGGGATGTTGATTTACAGACGTTTTCCCCATCCCTTGACAACGCCCTTGCTTTTGTCGGCTATTTTTATCATTATTTTCCTTAAGGCGACGGGTATTTCTTATCAAGATTATTACCAAGGTGGGGTTTATCTGAACAACTTGATTGTCCCATCGACCGTGGCTCTAGGGATTCCGCTTTATAAGAGTTTTCATCTGATGAAGCACCATGCGCGGAGTATTCTTTTCGGGAGTCTGTTAGCAGTAGTTGTCAATACCTCTTTCACAGCCCTTGTGGCGAAAATATTTGGCATGGACTTTTTCCTAGCCATTTCTCTCTTTCCCAAGTCGGTAACGACAGCCATGGCAGTGGGGATCACAGAAAAATTGCAAGGATTGACAACCGTAACCTTGGTGGTTGTAGTAGCCACTGGGATTTTGACCAGTGTTATCGGACCCACCCTTTTGAAGTGGTTGAAGATTGACGATCCAGTTGCAGTTGGACTTTCCCTTGGTGGAACAGGTCATGCTGTCGGAACAGGAACGGCTTTTCGCTACGGTTCTGTAGCAGGAGCCATGGGTGGCTTGGCTATCGGTATTACTGGTATTCTCTACGTATTTGTAAGTCCCATCGTAGCCAGTTTGATATTGAGTTAATAAGCAAGGAATTTAAGTTCCTTGCTTTTTCGAATCGTATGTTATAGGTTTTTACTTTCCCAATTTGTAAAATTAAGCTAGACAGAAGCAGATTCTTAGTAAAAAATCACTTCTCTCACTTTCTTGCCGTATTTATAGACAATATACATAAATAACCAAAAAACACCTAGGACTATTTTAAAATCCTAGATGTTTTTCCTGATGTGCTAAGAAATATTTTACGCAAATACAGATAATAAAGGCCAAGCAATCCTAAAACAACCAAATCAACGAAAAATTGCCAACCAAAAACCTGAATGCGATTCCTAAAAAGACTGGTCAATAGAATCAGCAGAGCATCTCCCCAGAAAGCAAGACCAGCCAAAGTAAGGGCTAATTTTCTTCTGAAAAAATAGAAAATCGGACTCAAGGTAGCAGCTAACAAATGGCTAAACCACACAATTACAAAGACAACAGGATAATGGCTAAAGTAAACCATAATAGCTGAATTATAATGTTCTGCAAAATAAGTCTGGTTACGCGTCATTACCATGACAAAATCATAGCAGCCTATCAAATTCAAGAAAAATATAAACACTGCAAAGCTAAGACCAAAACCAGTAATTTTTTTCATTTCATTAACCCCATTTCTTCAAAAGCTTGAATAAAAAAATCGCTCTTCAACAAGGCCAAGCCTTGATTGACATCACCTAAAACCATAAGGTTGTCGTCTTTTTGGATGTTAAAAATTTTTCTCGCTCGTGCAGGAATGACGATTTGTCCCTTTTCACCAACAGTTACCGTTCCAAAAATATACTTCCCTTCTTTGGCTTTAGTAGCAAAAGGAGAGACATCCCCATTAACCAACTCATCTAAGCTGATATCAAAAATTTCTGCCAAACGACTTGAAGAAATAATATCCGGTAAACTGTCGCCCAATTCCCACTTACTGAGAGTCTGACGAGATACGCCTACTTTTTCAGCTAATTTTTCCTGAGAATAACCTGACTTTTTCCTTAGCAGAGCAATCGTTTCACTAATCATACTTTTCCTACCTCTTTTCCTGAACTCATTATAGAGCCTTCTTGTCCAACTTTCAAGCATCTTTTATTGGCAAAACGAGAGTTTTTTGTTAAAAATCATAGCAAAAAAGAAGCCCGTCTGATCTCTAGTACAAATACTAGAACTTTTTATATTCCTAATTCAATTTTTTTAACACCCAATTTGTAAAATTAATCTAGACAGAAAAAGCCATCTATGTTAGGCTCAGATAAACTACCACATTTGTCTGAAAGGAACCAACATAAATGACCTATACTCATCTTACCACAAACGAGCTTGTAATGATAGAGGCTTACTATCAAGAAAACATAAAAGTTTCAGATATTGTGACTTCACTTGGCAGATCAAAACAGACAATCTACAATGTCATCAACTATCTGAAAGAGGGGCACTCTGCTTATGATTACTATAACCGATATAAAATCAATAAGAAACGCTGTGGCAGGAATAAAACCAGTCTTACGCAATCAGAAAAAGATTTTATCCAAACTCTTTTAGAACAAAATTGGAGTCTTGATGTTATTAAAGGAACTTATTCAATTTTTTAATCTAGTTAGAAAATGAGATAAAGAAAAGGATAGCCTCTCAGTGATGAGATGTTATCCTTTTTTTGACGTTTAAACTATTGCAAATTAACCTTGTTTTTCAAGATATAGTAGGTTCCGAGATAGTAGATAGCTGATAAAAAGAGATCGCGCAAGATTTCTGTACTAGCCATCACGTTATAGTCATTGTCAACTCTTAAGAAGAAAGTGATATAACCAATAACGATGGAAATGACGATATAGGCTAAAATCCCCATGGCTGTTCGATACTCGTTAAAGAGTTGCCCGATAGAGATGGAGAGGTAAATGGATAAAATCCATGCGATTGACCCGACAAATAGTGATAGGGCATACAGCCAGCCGTAGCTGAGATAAGGGGAAATGAAGTTGTAGAGGGCAGTGAAGTCTTTTTCAATTGGTGTTAAGAAGATGATAATCAATATACTCAAGATAAAGACGATATAGCCTAAGATGGACCAGACAAGACCACCTAAAAGTTTTGCGGTGATGATTTGGTGCTCAGAGACAGGCAAGGTCAAGGTCAAGTACCCTTGGCGGTCATAAACA